>JBFJNB010000079.1:0-8686 GCA_041633655.1 Lysobacterales bacterium
GACGGCATCTGCGAGGTGTTCGAGGAGAAGCCCCGGTGGTACAAGGCGGCGCGCAAGTCCCAGAAGAAGTGGGGCACGCCGGTCCACGTGCAGATGGCGATCATCCACCAGGAGTCGAAGTTCCGCGGCAACGCCAAGCCCCCGCGCAAAAAGAAGTTCGGGGTCATCCCGTGGGGGCGCAAGTCCAACGCGTACGGCTACGCGCAGGTCAAGGACGAGACCTGGGCCTGGTACAAGCGCGAGACCGGCAACCGCGGCGCCGACCGGGACAAGTTCCACGACGCGATCGACTTCGTCGGCTGGTACACCGACGTTTCCCGCCGCCGCCTGGGCATCTCCAAGTGGGACCCCTACAACCAGTACCTCGCCTACCACGAGGGCCACGGCGGTTTCGAGCGCAAGACCTATGCCAGCAAGGACTGGCTGATCAACGTCGCGCGCCGGGTCGACCACAACGCGAAGGAATGGGGCGCGCAGTTGCGCCGCTGTGAGAAAAACCTCGACCGGGGAGGATGGTGGCCCTTTTGATATGACTCAGCTCGGCCTGGGTCCGGCCGAGGCGGTCTAGGTCGAACCGAGGCGCCTGAGCCGCAGCCTGATAAAGGCGTAGCCGGCGAGGGCGGCGAGCATCGAGCCTAAGAACACGCCGAGGCGCACCCCGGCGGCGTAGTCGAAGTCGCCGTGCTCGAACGCGAGCGTGCCGATGAACAGACTCATCGTGAAGCCGATCCCGGTCAGCAGCGCCACCCCGTACATTAGCCCTAGGTCGGCGCCCTGCGGGAGCCGGGCCAGCCCGGTCTTGACCACCAGCAGCACCGCACCGAACACGCCCACCTGCTTGCCGATGAACAACCCCAGCGCGATTCCCAGCGGCACCGGGTGCAGCAGGCCGTCGAGACCGACGCCCGAGAAATCGACGCCCGCGTTGGCGAACGCGAACAGCGGCAGGATCGCGTAGGCGACCCACGGGTGCAGCTCGTGCTCGGTCTCGCCGGCCGGCGAATTCTCCGGGTCGCGCGGGTCGGTGAACGGAATCGCGAGCCCGACGCAGATCCCGGCCACGGTCGCGTGGACCCCGGATTTGAGCACACACACCCACAGCGCGATACCGACCAGAACGTAGGCCGCGCGCGAGGTGACCCCGCGCCGGTTGAGGATCAACAATGCCACCCCAAACACCGCCGCCAGGGCCAGCGAGCTCCAGGAAAGATCGGCGGTGTAGAACACCGCTATGGTGACGATCGCGGCCAGGTCGTCGAAGATCGCCACCGAGGTCAGAAATACCTTGAGCCCGAGCGGCACCCGCTTGCCCAGCAGCGCCAGCACGCCGAGCGCAAACGCGATGTCGGTGGCCGCGGGAATGGCCCATCCGTTGAGCGCATTGCCGTGATCCCAGTTGATCCAGACGTAGATCGCCGCCGGCACTGCAAAGCCCCCCGCCGCGGCGACCGCCGGAAGCAGGATCTGGTCGCGGCTGCGCAGCTCCCCGGTCATCATCTCGCGCTTGAGCTCCAGCCCGATCAGCAGGAAGAACACCGCCATCAGGCCGTCGTTGATCCACAGCAGCAGCGGCTTGTCCAACGACAGCGCCCCGACCTGGACCGCCACCGGCAAGTCCAGGAACGCCTGATAAAATCCGCTCAGCGGGCTGTTCGCGACGACCAGCGCCAGCGCCGAGGCCCCCATCAGGAGAATCCCCCCGGCGGCCTCGAACTTCAGAAACTCGCGAATCGACTGAATGTATTCCTGCATCGGCTCAACTCGTAACCTTCGTCAACGCGGCCAGAGAATACACGCCACCGCCGTCGCCCGCGACAGCTTGAGCCGCTGATCGACGGAGCCGGTTAGCGAATCGGAGAAAGTCTCCGATTGGCGCTGCGAGGTGGTCAGGACCCCACGCTAGACACGCTTTATGAGAATTCCGGTCTGGTCGTCGTGCGCCACCGAGTCGTTGAGAAAGCGCCTCAGCTCGTCGCGGATCGCCATGATGATCTCGCGCGCCGGCCGGCCGGCATGGACCCGGAGCAACTGGGTGACCCGGGTATTGCCGAAGCGCTCGCCGTCGAACGCGCGGGCGTCGAACACGCCGTCGGACAGCACCGCCAGGATGTCGCCGACCCTCAAGATGATCTCGCGCGTGGCGAACGGCCCGCCGGGCGCGGCGACGCCGAACGGCGGGGCGTCCGCGCTGAAGGTCTCGACCCGATCGTCTGCGCGGGTGTATTTCAGGATCGGCGCCTGGCCGGCCGACAGCATCCGGATCCGGTCGGCGTCGCGGTCGATCGACCCCAGCCACGCGGTCACGAAGCGCCCGCCGTGGGCGTCCGCGGTGAGCTGATCGTTCATGTGGGCGGCGATCTCGTTGACCGGACGGCCCATCCGCACCCCCATCCGGAACATCGCGCGCACCTGGGATGCGGTCAGCGCCGGACCGACCCCGTGCCCGGTCACGTCGGCCAGGATCAGGTAGATCTCCTCCGGGCGCTCCTCGCAGAGACGGACCTGGCCGTCGATTCGTTCGATCCCGACCACGTCGAAGGTGTCGCCGCCGGTGGCGTCGGCCGGCAGGGAGCCGGCGGTGATGTCGTAATGCAGCGTATTGGGAAAGCTGCGCGGAAAGGTCTTCTGCTGAATCTGGCGCGCGAGCTGAAGGTCGTCCTCGAGGCGCAGCAGGTTGGCCAGGCCCCTGCGCATCGTCTCGTGCGACCGCGCCAGGTGGTTGACCTCGGTCAGCGAGGAACGAATCTGCGGGGTGTCCTCCAGGTTGCCCTCGCTGATCCTGAGGCTCTGGTCGGCCAGCGAACGGATCGGCTCGCTGTAGCGGCGCGCCAGCACCGCCGCCCGGTAGACCGCGAACGCGGTTACCAGCACGATCACCGTCAGCAGCATGACCCGCCATTGGTCGATCGTGCCGAGCAAATCGCGTTCCCGTACCAGCACCCCGGTGAACAGTTCCCGGGTCCGGTTCAGCGGGATCCATTTGCCCTGGCCCCACCAGATCCGGCCTTCGCTGCGAAACTGCACCGGCTCCAGCAGCACGCTGCCTTGCGGGTCCGGCTGGAACGCGGCCGAGGCATCGGCGGCCAGACTGAAGTCCAGATCGTGGGGACGCTTCAGGTACGCGCGTTCCCGGGCGCTCGGCGACGCGAAGCGGGGCAGGTTCGGCAGGCCGATGAGCTGGCCCCGGCCATCGGTTACCAGCACCACCCCGCCGTAACCCAGGTCGAAATTGCGAGTGAAGGTGGAGATGTCCTCCAGCAGCACGTCGAGCGCGATCACCCACGGCCGGCCGTCTGCCCCCTCGACCCGGATCGCCGCGGTGATCCCGGGGTAGCCGGAGGCGAAGAACCGGTAGGCCTCGGTCCAGTGGATGTCCTCGTCCTCGGTCAGTACGCCCTGGTACCAGGGCCGGGTGCGCGGGTCCAGTCGGTAGTCGATCGGCTCCCAGGTCGCCGCCGATTGGGTGAGCGGATACAGCGCTCGCGACGGCTGCACGCCGTTGCCGTCGACCAGGCTCAGGCGCCAGTCGTCCCGATACCGGTTGACGTGCAGGACCCGGTAGTCGGGGTCCAGCACCAGCGCTCCATAGAGCTGCGGGTAGACCCGAAACAGCGGCAGCAGCAGCTCGCGCGCGCCGGCACCGGTGTCCGGGTCGAGGCGACCCTCGCCGACCCAGCCGCCCAGTACGGTCAGGGTTTTCTCCACCGGGCTGATGAACTGCCGCACCTCGGCTTCGGTGCGGTCGATCGCCTGGCCGATCAGGACCCGCGACAGCGATCGGGTGAGCTGTTCGGCGCCAAGAAAAATCGCCAGCAGGATGACCAGCGCGAACAGGCTGACCAGAAACAGCATGTTGTTGAGCAGGCTGCGTCGGATCGTGGTTTCGCGATGGGTGCTGGGTGCAACGTCCGGCATGGCTCGCCCGGGAAGGACCGAGGGTCATTCTATAACGGCCGGGACGGCCGGCAAACGCGGCGGCCGGGTTCCGTCGCCAAAGGGGAGTTGACCGCGGGAGTTTGTCCCGCGATCCCGCGCGGCGTTATCCTTATCGGCGATCGTCACCGAGCGAACGCCGATGAAGGAAGATAGTGCAGCGCCGGATGCGCCTGCCGCGGGCGATGCCGGCGCACCGGACCTGGAAGCCGCCGCCGCCCGGGCCGACGGAATTTTCTCGGCGCCGATCCAGACCAAACCCGACCGCTATCCGAAGCCGAAGAATTTTCGGCGCGAGTTCAAGCGCGCGCACCCGATTTACGACAACCTGAGCGTCGCGACCGGACGCTTGTACGACGACCTGCGGGTCGGCCGGGGCCTGGACCCGGCGCTGGTGGAGCGGCCGCTCCAGGAGATGATCGACAGCGTCATCCGCAATCCGGACGCGATGGTCTGGATGCGCAAGCTGCACGCGCCGGACTCCTACCTGATCGGCCACTCGGCCCGCACCGCGGTGCTGGCGGTGGTGCTGGCGCGCGGCATGGGCCTCGCCGAGGCGCAACTGCGGCGGGTCGCCGCCGGGGCGCTCTACTGTCAGATCGGCAAGACCAAGCTGCCCACGCGGCTGCTGGAAAAGCGTAACCCGAGCGAAGAAGAGATCGAGCGTCTGCACCAGTACGTCGAACTCGGCCTCGAAATCCTCAAGGCGTGTCGGGGAATCGACCCCGAGGTGATCGAAACGGTTCGCAATCACCACGAGCGATTCGACGGCGGCGGCTTCCCCGGGGGCCGTTCCGGAGACGAAATTCCGCTGCTGGCGCGCCTGGTCGGGCTGGTCGAGTGGTACGACGCGCAAACCAGCCTGAAGCCCCACTCCGATCAGGTGATGAGCGCGACCGAGGCGATGGACGCGCTGTTCGAGCAGCGCAATCTCAAGTTCCAGGATCAACTCGTGGACGAGTTCATCCGCGCGCTGGGAATCTACCCGAACGGCAACCTGGTCGAACTGAACAATGGCGAGGTGGCGCTGGTACAGGCCCAGAATCCGGATCATCGCACCCAGCCGCACGTGATCATCGTGCGCGACGAACGCGGCAAGCGCCTTGCCCGATACCGGGCCCTGAACCTGCTCGAGTACAACAAAAACCACGACCCGCTGACGATCAAGCGCGCCCTGGCCGCCGACGAACTCAAGCTCGAGCCGGGCGAGATCATGGAGGCCACGGCCGCACTGAAGCGCGGCTGGCGGAAATTCTTCTAAGCCCGGGCGATGCACGAGTTCCACTTGGCGTTGTTGGCTCCCGAGGACGATTCAATGGATGGCGCCAATCTTGGCACTCGGCTGTTGCATTCCAGCCGCCGCGTTGCCGGTTTGTCGCCGGATTGCACGGCGCATTTCGCCCGATCCCCCTTGAGCGGTAGCTACGGCTACCCCTCGGCGGACGATCGGACAAGCTGCGCTCGTGGAATCCGCCGAAAATTCCGGCAACTCGCGCATCGCCCGGGCTCATGCTGAGCGTGGCGGAAGCCGAGCGGCGCATCCGCGCCGCGGTCCCGCCAATGGAAACAGAGACCCGGCCGCTGCACCTGGCCCAGGGCGCGGTGCTGCGCCAGACCGTCGTGGCCGAGCGCGATCAGCCGCCGTTCGACCGGGTCACGATGGACGGCATCGCGATTGGCGCAACCGCCTGGGAGCGCGGCGAGCGGCGGTTCACCGTGGCCGGAATCCAGGGTGCCGGCGCCCCGGCGATGGAGCTGACCGGGGACGCCCAGTGCGTCGAGATCATGACTGGCGCGATGCTGCCCCCCGGCGCCGACGGGGTGATCCCGATCGAGCGGGTGACGCTGGAGGGAGGCGTCGCCGTGGTCGAATCGGACTACGCGTACGCGGCCGGGCAGAACGTGCACCGGCGCGGGTCGGATTACCGCGCCGGCGACCCGCTGCTGGTGCCGGGGACCCTGATCCGCGCGCCCGAGATGGCGGTGCTCGCCTCCGCCGGCAGCCCCGAGGTCGCGGTTGCCCGGCGCCCCGCGGTGGCGGTGATCTCGGTCGGCGACGAACTGATCGAGCCGGGGCGGTCTCTGGCTGATTATCAGATCCGGCTTTCCAACGATCGCGCGATCGAGGCCGCGCTCGCTCAGCGCGGCCTGGCCACGGTCTCCCGGGCGCTGCTGCCCGACGACGTGGCCACGCTGACCCGTCATATCGGTCGCCTGCACGAGAGCCACGACTGGCTGGTCTTGAGCGGCGGCGTATCGATGGGCAAGTACGACTACGTGCCGGAGATCCTCGCGGCGCTCGGCATCGAGCTTCAGTTCCACAAGGTGGCCCAGCGCCCGGGCAAGCCGATGTGGTTCGGGGTCAGCAACGCGGGCAAGCCGGTGTTCGCGCTGCCCGGCAATCCGGTCTCGACCCTGGTCTGTCTGATCCGTTACGTGATCCCGGCGATCTATGGTTCGATGGGCGCGAACATGCCAGAATGTCCGATCGTGACGCTCACCGAACCGGTCGAATTCACTCCGGCGCTGACCTGGTTCCTGCCGGTCGAGCTGCGCTGGGACGAACGCGGCGGCGCGCACGCGGTACCGCGCCCGACCAACACCTCGGGGGATTTCGCGAGCCTCTCGGGGACCGCGGGATTCGTCGAACTGGAAGCCGAGCGCAAGGTGTTTCCGGCCGGTCATCCGGCCCGGCTGTACGGCTGGTAGCTGATGGATCCAGAACCGAGGATAGTCGACACGCTGGCGCGGCCCCTGGGGGACTTGCGCATCTCGGTGATGGACCGCTGCAACTTCCGCTGCCCGTACTGCATGCCTTCCGAGCGCTACCCGGAGGGTTACCAGTTTCTCTCGCGGCGCGAGCAGTTGACGTTCGACGAGATCGAGCGCATCGCCCGGCTGCTGGTCTCGCGCGGGGTGCGCAAGCTGCGCCTGACCGGCGGCGAGCCGCTGCTGCGCCCGGGCCTTGCCGACCTGGTCCGGCGCCTGCGCGCTATCGATGGGGTCGAGGACCTCGCGATGACCACCAACGGGATGCTGCTGGACCGCCACGCACAGGCGCTGCGCGAAGCCGGGCTGGACCGGGTCACGGTCAGCGTGGATTCGTTCGACGCGGAGACCTTCGCCCTGATGAGCGGGGGCCGCGGAAGCCTCGCCACGGTGCTCGCCAACATCCAGCTCGCGCGCGAGGCCGGCTTCGAGCCGATCAAGGTCAACACCGTACTCCAGCGCGGCCTGAACGACGATGGTGCGCTCGACATTCTCGAGCACTTTCGCGGCACCGGGGTCATCGTGCGCTTCATCGAGTACATGGACGTGGGCAGCATCAACGACTGGCGGCGCGAGCAGGTCGTGACCTCGGCCGAGCTGATCAAGCGGATCGAGCAGCGCTGGCCGCTGCGCCCGCTCAGCCCCAATTATCACGGCGAGGTCGCCAACCGCTACGCTTACGCCGACGGCCAGGGCGAGGTCGGGTTCGTGTCCTCGGTCAGCCAGCCGTTTTGCCGCGCCTGCAACCGGGCGCGCCTGTCCTCCGATGGGTGCCTGTACACCTGCCTGTTCGCGACCCGCGGCACCGATCTCAAGGGTCCGCTGCGCGCCGGGCGCTCGGACGCCGAATTGGCCGCGCTGATCGACTCGGTCTGGCGGCGCCGCGCCGACCGCTACAGCGAGCTGCGCGGGCAGGCGCGGCCCGAAAAACGCAAGATCGAGATGTACTACATCGGTGGCTGACGACTTTTCCCATCTCGACGAGAATCGCCGCCCCCGGATGGTCGACGTCAGCCCCAAGGCGGTGAGCGCGCGCACCGCGCAGGCCGAGGCGCGGCTGAGGCTGCCGGCCGCGGTGGCGGCGCGGCTCAAGGAAACCGGGGGCGCGACCACGAAAGGGGCGGTGTTCGACACCGCGATCGTCGCCGGGGTAATGGCCGCCAAGAAAACCCACGAGCTGATCCCGTTCTGTCACCCGATCGCGCTGGAGGACGTCCAGATCAGCCTCGAGTTCGAAGGCGAGGACGAGATCGTGGTGCGCTGTCGCGCCACCGCGACCCACAAGACCGGGGTCGAAATGGAGGCGCTGACCGGGGCCGCGGCGGCCGCGCTGACGGTCTATGATATGTGCAAGGCGCTATCGCCGGAGATCGTGATCCACCGGATCCGGCTGCTGGCCAAGCGCGGCGGTAAAAGCGACTATCAGGCATGTCCCGACTCACCGCAGTCCCGCTGAAATCGAACCCGGCCGCGGCGACACCGGTGTACGGTCTGGTGCTGGCCGGGGGGCTGAGCTCGCGGATGAGGACCGACAAGGCGCGGCTCGACTACCACGGCAAGCCGCAGCTCGAGTGGGTGCTGGAATTGCTGGCGCCGCGCTGCGAGCGGGCGTTTGTATCGCTGCGCGAGCGCCCCCGAAAACCGCTTCCCGCCGGCGCCGAGCCGATCGTCGATCAGCCCGGTTACCGGGGCCCGGCCGCGGGCATCCTGAGCGCCCTGCGCGCGCACCCCGAGGCGGCCTGGCTGGTGCTGGCCTGCGATCTGCCGTTCGTCGACGCCGATACCCTCGATCACTTGCTCGAGCACCGCGATCCGGCGGCGGCCGCGACCGCCTACCGGAGTGTCCACGACGGCCTGCCGGAGCCGCTGTGCGCGGTGTGGGAGCCGGGCTCGCAGGCGCTGCTCGAGGCCTTTCTCGAGCGCGGCCGCTACTGCCCGCGCAAGTTCCTGATCGGCGCCCCGGTCAAGCTGCTCGACCAGCCGC
>JBFJNB010000080.1:0-8673 GCA_041633655.1 Lysobacterales bacterium
CCTTTTTATGAACTCGCGCAGGGCTTTCAGGCGGGCCGCGCGCAGCGCCTCGGCGATCTGCGGGCCGGAGCGGCCCCTGGTTTGGACCCCGCGGGCGTCCACGGCGGCCACCGCGGCGCGCGCGCCGGACAGGTATTCGCGTTGCGGGTAAGCGTGGTCCGCTCGCCCCGCGCGCCCGCGCGCATCGGCTTCGCACGCGGCCAGGAGCTTCTCGAACAGCTCCGGCTGGCGCAGGCCATCGGCATGCTCGATCAGCTCGAGCACGGTGGCGGCTTTCAGTTCGAACGCTCGATGCACCTTCAGGTGGTGCCGGCACACGCGCGCGGCCAGGCGCCGGTAGACCCGGGGCACGTTCAGGCGCTCGCACAGCGCCACCAGCGGCTCGAGCCCGAGGCGCTCGTGGCCGTGGTGCCGCGGCCATTCCTCGCGCGGGGTCAGCGCCTTGCCCAGATCGTGGGTCAGGCAGGCGAACATCGTCTGACCGTCCAGGCCCATCGCGGCGCCCTGGTCCAGCACCAGCAGCAGGTGCTCCCCGGTGTCGATCTCCGGATGGTGGCGGGGGGACTGGGGCACGCCGAACAGCGCGTCGACCTCGGGCAATACCCGCGCCAGCGCGCCGCAGCGTCGCAAGGTCGTCAGGAACGCGCTCGGGGTGGGCTCGCCCAGGGCCCGCCGCAGCTCGTGCCAGACCCGCTCGGCCACCAGCGCGTCGACCTCGCCCGCCGCTACCATCGAGCCCATCAGCGCCTCGGTTTCGGCGGCGACGGAAAACCCGGCCCCGGCGTAGCGGGCGGCGAACCGTGCCACCCGCAGCACCCGCACCGGGTCCTCGGCAAACGCCGGTGAGACGTGGCGCAGGATTTTTTCCTCGAGGTCCCGCCGGCCGCCGAACGGGTCGATGATCCGGCCGTCGATTGTGCGCGCGATCGCGTTGATGGTCAGGTCCCGGCGCGCCAGGTCGGCCTCCAGCGAAACCTCGCGCGAGGTGTCGAACTCGAAGCCGCGGTACCCGGGCGCGACCTTACGTTCGGCGCGCGCGAGCGCGTATTCCTCGTGGGTGGAGGGGTGCAGGAACACCGGAAACTGTTTGCCGACCGGGCGAAATCCGCGCGCGGTCATTTCCTCGGCGGTGGCGCCGACCGCGACCCAGTCGCGATCCTGGGCGTCGAGCCCCATCAGCTCGTCGCGCACCGCGCCGCCGACCAAGTAGATTTCCAGCCCGCTGGTCGGCCCTGAGTCGTGTTGGGTCATCCCGCTGGCGGGACGGGTTCAGCGCCCGTGTCGAGCACGGCGCAGCGAGTGGTAGCGCGCCGCGCGCGACCCTGGCCCAAGGTAACTTGGCGCGACCGCTTCGAGCGCCGTGGCGTTCAGTCCGAGGCGCTTCAGCCCGTCCTCGTCGACCACGCTGTCGAGCTGCAGCGATTTGTAGTTGTCGCTGGAGAAAGGCTTGCCCGGCACGAAGTCCATCACCAGCCCCTGCAGCCGCGACAGCGCCTTCGGCAGGCCGACGATCAAGCGCTTGAGACTCAGCAGATCGCGTACGTAGCTGACCAGCTCGCGCAGCGTGTACACGCGCGGCCCGCCGAGTTGATAGGTCTGGCCGAAAGTCTCGCGGCGCTCGAGCGCGGCGGCGAAAGCCCGCCCCACGTCGCCCACGTACACCGGCTGGAAGCGGGTGTTCGGGCACGCCAGCGGCAGCACCGGGGCGATCTTGAGCAACGATGCGAACCGGTTCAGGAACCCGTCGCCGGGCCCGAAAATCACCGACGGCTGAAAGATCGTCCAGTCGATCCCGTCGGCGGACGAGACCAGCGCCTCGGCGGCGCCCTTGGTCTTCAGGTAATGGGAGCGGCCCCGCCCCGCGTTGAGCGCGCTCATCTGCAGGAAGCGCCGGACCCCGGCGCGCTTGCAGGCCTCGAGCGCGGCCGCGGTCAGGTCCACGTGTGCCCGCTGGAAGCCTTTCCCGCCGAAGCCCCGCTCGTTGAGGATCCCGACCAGGTTGATCACCGCGCCGGCGCCCGCAAAGTGTCCGGCGAGGCGCTCGGGATCGTACACGTCGGTGCCGATCAGGCGCACCGCCGGAATCATCGAGGCCTCGGGTCGGGTGCCCGGATTGCGGCACAGGACCAGCACCTCCCGGTGCCGCGGATACAGGCGGTTGACCAGATGGGTGCCGACGAAACCGCTGCCTCCCAGGATACAGATCTTGCTCATTTGCTCGCCTCTGCCACTAGCTCGGGACACCGCGGGATCCGGCTTCCGGCGACCCCGAAGTCGGTCCGCCCGGGCGCCACATCCAGGTCCGGCATCCGCAGCTTCACCGGCACCATCTTACCTTCCCGGCGCCAGTCGTAAATCGTCGCGAACGCGATCACTCGGGCCAGGTAGTCGCGGGTTTCGTAATAAGGCACCGTTTCGACCCAGCGGTCGGCTTCCGCCGGCAGATTCAAACTGCGCCAGCGCTCGACCGCGTCGGGACCCGCGTTGTACGCGGCCAGCGCCGCCAGTGGATGTCCATAGCGCTCGATCAGCTCCGACAGGTACGCGCTGCCGAGCGCGATCGAGTATTCGGGGCGGTTGAGTTGCGAGCGCGACGGCAGCGGCCAGCCCCGGTCGCGAGCCACCCGCCGGGCGGTCGCGGGGGTGAGCTGCATCAGCCCGATCGCCCCCGCCGAGGAGACCGCGTCGGTGACCAGCGCGCTCTCGGAGCGCATGACCCCATAGATCAGGCTCGGATTCAGCCGTTCCCGCGCCGCCAGCGCCTGGACCAGCGGCTCCCAGTGGAGCGGAAAGCGCAGTTCGTAGTCCTGCTGGTGCCCGGTGTCTGCCAGGGTCAGGACGGCCCGATCGACCCATCCCTCGGCCGCGGCCAGCAACGCCAACTGTCGGCGCTCGTCGGGCCCGAGTCCAGCGTTGGCCAGATTCCATTCGCGCCGCGCGTCGAGCAGTTCCCCCAGGTGGTACAACTCGAACGCCCGTCGAAGCGCAGGTATCTCCCGCAGGCGCGGAGAGAGCGCCGGATCGTGGCGCGGGGTCTCAGGGCACAGCGCGTAGTCGTGCCCGATCCGATCGGCGCTCAAGAAGCCGTAATAGTTGGCCTCCCCGGCCAGGTCGCGAAACAGCGTCTCGGCCGGCTCCGGCTGGCCCGCGGCCAGCAGCGCCCGCGCGCGCCAGTAGCGCCAGCGGGGACGACCGCGACGATCCTCGGGAAGCCGGTCCAGCGCCGCCAGCACCTGAGACCAGTCGCCGGCGCGCAACGCGACCCGCGCGCGCCACTCGAGGATCTGCGCGTCGACCGCCGGATCCGGGATCCGGTCCAGCGTGGCCAGTGCGTCGGGCGGATAATCGGTTGCGTAGTAGAGCGCCAGCTCGCGCTCGATCCCGGCGCGAGACGCCTCGCTCCAGGCAAATCGATCACGCAAGGCCTCCCAGTGCTCTCGGGCGCGGTCGTTGCGCCGGCTCGCCATACGCGTGAGCGCCGCTTCCAGCATCTCGCGATGGAGCTCGCTGTCGGGCCAGTGGCGGGCGCGGGCCAGCTCGCGCTCCGGATGCGCCGCCAGCGCGACCCAGCGCTGGATCGACTCGCGCTGCATGGGCTCCAGGCGCCGCGAAAGCCAGCGCGCGAAGCGCCCCTCGCCGGCACCGGCGGCGAGCTTCGCGCGCGCCAGATAAAGGTCCGGGGTGAGGTCGCCGTTCGCCCGGTAATGCGCGAATACCGGATCGCAGGCGTCCGGCCGCGAGCGCCCGGTCAGCCAAAGATCCGGTTCGAACAGCACCCACTCGCCCAGGCTGAGGCGGGCGTGGAGATGCGCGCAGCGCAGCTCGGCGTCGGACTGCGGGGTGTAAGCGTCCACCAGCTCGCGATGGCGGCGTTCCCGGGCCAGGCGCTCGAGCCAGTGGCGCCGGAGGCGTTCCACCGGCGGCACGCCCGGATGGGCGCGCACCAGCGCGTCGACCTCGGCCGGATCCGCGCGGTCCAGCCGGCGCTCGATTGCCGCGGCCTCGAGATAGGGTTTCAGCGGGTATTCGTCGAGGCCGGCCTTGAGCCGCTCGAACTCGGTCCACCGGTCCCGGCTGAGCGCCTCCAGCGCGGCGCGGTAGGCGTCGCGTTGGGCGCTGGGATCGGGACTGCCCCAGGCTAGCGCCGCCAGCGAGGCCAGCAGCGCACCGGCCGCGACCCGTCGCCGACGCTCAGACCGCCGGCACAACCACATTCATCGCCACCGGGCGGTGATCGGACAGCACCAGGTCGAGCACCTCGAAGCGCTCCACGGCGAACGAGTTGGAAACCAGGATGTGGTCGATGCCCCGCTGGGGGCGCCAACTCGGGAAGGTGTGCGCATCGGCGACCGGCAGTCCCAGGTCGCAGGTTTCGAGGAAGTCCTGCATCTCCTCGGCGGCCAGCGACGCGTTCATGTCGCCCATCACGACCACGTGCGAATGGGGCGCGATCAACTCGCGCACGAAGTCGAGCTGCGCCCGCCGGGAGCGGCGCCCGAGCGCCAGGTGCACGACCACGACGATCAGCGTTTCAGTGCCCTTGCGGTAGTAAGCCGCCAGCGCGCCGCGGCCCGGAATTCGCCCGGGCAGCTTGTGATCGTGGACCTCGAGGGGGCGCAGCCGGCTCAGCAGACCGTTGCAGGTGCTGGCCAGATTGCCCACCTTGCGGTTGGGCTGGTGCGACCAGAACGGAAACCCGGCGCGCTCGGCCAGATATTGGGTCTGATTCAGGAACCCGGTGCGCAGGCTGCCGTCGTCGACCTCCTGCAGGCCGACGATGTCGTAGCTCGAGATGACCTCGGCGATCGCATCCAGGTTGGCGACCCGCTCGTTGTGGGGCAGCACCTGGCGCCAGCCCTTGGTCACATAGTCCCGGTAGTTGGCGGTGTTGGTACCGGCCTGGATGTTGTAGGTCAGCAGACGTAAAACCGAGTCTTCGGAGCGCTGCAATGATGGTGTGCTCCCCATGGCGGAGAGTTTAGCACCCACCACTGATGCGACAGGTGCCAGACCGGCTTCCGCGGCGCGCCCCCGAATCAGGGAGCGGCGTCTTCGGCGGCCGGTTCCTCGTCGGTGGCCGCGGGCGCTTCGCTGGTGGCCGCCGGCAGCAGCGCGACTTCCTTGGCCACCAGGAAATCGATGATTTCCATCAGCCGCTCGTAGCTCTTGGCCATCGTGCCGTTGGCCAGGTACTTGCCATTGATGACGACGCTGGGAGTACCGGTCACGCCGTAGCGCTGGGCCGTCGCGATTCCGCGCCGCAGCTTGGTTTCCACGCTGAACGACCTGGCGGTCTGCAGATAATCGTCCTCGGGTACCCCGAAACTGGCCGCGAAAAACCTCGCCAGGTCCTCGTTGCTGCGGATGTTCTGGCGCTTATTGTGGAGCGCGTCGAACACCGCTGGGTGTGCCTCCTCGAGCACCCCGAGCGCCTCGGCGGTCCAATATGCCCGCGCCAGCGGCTCCCAACTGCGCTGGAACACCACCGGGATGCGCTTGAATTCGACGTTGGCCGACTGGTTGTGCTGCCAGGGATCGATGTAGGGTTGGAAATTGGCGCAGTGCGGGCACAGATACCCGAACACCTCGACCACCTCGACCTTGCCCGCGTCGTTGGTCGGCTGCGCCGGCTGCACCAGCTGATAGTCGACGCCGGCCTTGAACAGCTCCGGCTGCGCCGACGCTCCCGTCGCCAGCGCCAATGCCGCCAGCACCCACAGTAGTTGTTTCATCCCATCACTCCGGAAAGAAATAAAAGCTCTCAACAACTCATCGACCCCGACAAGTGCCCGTGGGTTCCCCCACCGCCGCTCGAAGAGGTCGTCGGGCAACTTTGCATTCCTCTTGCGCTTGCACGCAAAAAGAGCGGAAAGAAATTAACAATCTTCTATTGAGCGTAGCGCAAAAGGAGCCCGGCAAGGGCCTTAATGGAGCCCCTCGAGATACGAAGCCACGGCTTCGATTTCGGCGTCGGTGAGCTCGGCCGCGACCGTGCGCATCACCGCGTTGGCGTTGTCGCCCCGGCCCCACACCGCGCCGGCGCGGAACTCGCGCAGTTTGGCCGCGGTGTAGGTGGTGTGCTGCCCGCCCAGCGCGGGATAATCGGAGCCCGGATTGCCGCGCCCCGACGGCCCGTGGCAGGCCATGCACGCGGGCACCCCGCTGGCCGCGTTACCGGCGCGGTACACGCGCTGGCCGAGGCGGACCCTGGATTCCTCGGCGATTCCCGGCTTGATCTCGTTGGACGCATAAAACGCCGAGATGTCCGCCATGTCCTGGTCGCTGAGCGCGATCGACATGCCCAGCATGACCGCGTTCTCGCGCTCGCCGGTCTTGAACAGCTTCAACTGCCGCACCATGTACTGTTCGTGCTGGCCGGCGAGCTTCGGCCATTCACCGTTGACGCTGTTGCCGTCCTGGCCGTGACAGGCGATGCAGGTTACCGCACGGGTCGCACCGACCTCGGGGTCGCCGGCGGCGCCGGCGGCGGTGGCGATTAGCCCCGCAAATCCGATCAAGAGGTTCAAGGACGACCTGCTCATTGCCATGCTCCTGGAATTCAACCTGTCTCATCCATCGATCGGCGCCGGGCGCTTCGGCGGCGGGGGGCCGCCTCGACCCCGGCGGCTGCGGGCGTCAGTTTATACTGACGCGCTAGCGAAGCACGGCTTTATACCAAGCCGCGCCTAGGGGGTCAACGACATGCCCGACCAAGCCGATGACAAGCTGTACCGCCGGGCGCGCTACCGGACCAGCGCCCACCGCCTCGGGCAACTGCCGCCCGATCGGGGCTTCGAGGTGGCGTTCGCCGGGCGCTCCAATGCCGGCAAGTCGACCGCGATCAATGCGATCACCGCGAACAAGGCACTGGCGCGGACCAGCAAGACGCCGGGCCGCACCCAGCAGATCGTGATCTTCGATCTCGACGACGAGCGCCGGATCGCGGACCTGCCGGGGTACGGCTACGCCCGGGTGTCCCAGTCGCTGCGCGAGCACTGGCGGGTCACCCTGGATCAGTACTTCCGCGGCCGTGCCTGCCTCAAGGGGCTGATGCTGATCATGGACATCCGCCACCCGCTCAGGCCGTTCGACGAACAGATGCTCAACTGGTGCAAGGCGGCGAGGCTGCCGTGTCACGTGCTGCTGACCAAGGCCGATAAGCTCAAGCGGGGCCCGGCCGGGGACGCCCGCCGCCGGGTCGCCGCGGCGCTCCAGGCGATGGGTCTCAGCGCTACCGTGCAGACCTTCTCCGGCGCCAGCGGGGCCGGAGTCGAGCGGGCGCGCGAGGTCCTTGACCGCTGGTTCGGGATCGATTCGACCGATTAAGAAGAACGGGTTTTCATCTGGTTGCCGAACATACCCTCGATGTCGAGGTTGTCGATCAGAATCGGCTCGCCGAGAAAATTGCCCTGGACGTAGTCGATCCCGGCCTGGTGCACCGCCTCCAGCGTCGAGGCGGAGTTGACGTGCTCGGCAATCGTGCCCAGGCCCAGCGCGTGGGCCATGTCGATCATCGATGAGACCATGGTGCGGTCGACCGCGTTGCTGACCATCGCCTGGACGAACAGTCCATCGATCTTGATGAAATGCACCGGCAGGTGCTTCAAGTGGCTGAACGAGCTGAAGCCGGTACCGAAGTCATCCAGTGCGAACCGGCAACCGAGCTTCTTCAGCTCCACCATGAATTTGCGCGCGTTGTGCAGGCTCGCGATTTCAGCGGTTTCGGTGACCTCGAAGATCAGGCGGCTCGGTTCTATGCGGTAGGACTCGATCGCGTCGCGGATCAACGGCAGCACCTCGGGGTCCTGCAGCGTAACGTTGGAGATGTTGATCGTCAGGCACACGTTGTACTCGGAGTGCGCCAGCTGTTCGAGCCGCGCCAACGCCTTGCGCACCACCCACAGATCGATCTCCTGCACCATGTTCACCCGCTCGGCCAGCGGCACGAACACCGACGGCGAGATCCACTGGCCGTCGTTGGACACCATCCGCAGCAGCAGCTCGAAGATCAGCTCGTCGCGCCCGTCGGCTCGGGTCAGGCGCGGAATCGCCGGGTCGGACAGATCCACCTCGACCGTCGTCGGCAGACATTCGCCGGGGATGATCGGCTGCGCCAGGAACACGAAGCGGTCTTTTCGCACCGCCTCCTTGAAGCGCTCCTCCCAGCCCGATTCCAGCTCGCGCACGGTGCGCCCGTCGTCCTCGGATATGTAGATGTGGGTCTGGTTGCGGCCCTTCTTCTTGGCGTTCTCGCACGCCACCCGGGCGTGCTCCAGCGCGTATTCGGCCGACGGGGTGTGCCGGGTCAGGATCACCACGCCGATTGAGCCGGTGACCGGCCGGCTGGCGCCGTGGAAATCGTACCGGACTTCGGCCAGCACATTACGAAAGTCGTCGGCGATCGTGAACAGGTTGGCGAGTTGGATCCCGCACAGCAGCAGCGCGAAGCGGTCGCCTTCCAGCCGCGCCAGATGATCCGGCTCGCGCAGCCGGGCAGTCAGGCGCGAGCCGATCTCGGCCAGCAGGCGGTCGCTTTCGCTCGGTCCGAGCGCTTCGACGACGTCGCGGAATCGATCCAGGTCGACGTACAAGAGTGCGTCGTAGCCGCCGGCATCTTCCAGTCGCTTGAGCCCCTTGTCGAGCAACTGGGAGAAGTGACGCCGGTTGGACAGC
>JBFJNB010000081.1:0-8633 GCA_041633655.1 Lysobacterales bacterium
CGAACCCGAGCGCCAGCACCCCCATCGCGACCCCGCCCAGCGGAACCATCCACTGGGTCGGGTCGTCGGAGCCGACCACCAGCGCCGAGTACAAAGCGATCGACGAGACCACTCCCGAGGCCAAGCCCAACTGCAGAATCTCCGGATACACCGAGTTGCGCCGGCGGCGCGTGTTGCGGGCCAGGAAGCCGATCCCGCCCCACCACGAGAAGCCGTTGGCGATCCCCAGCTCGAACACGATCGCGTAGTTGAGCCAGGGATCGGGCAGCGGGTCCAGCGGCTGGGCGGCGGTGATCTCGTCCCAGCCGTGGGCGCTGACCAGCATGTAGATCATGTAGATGACCACCAGCCCGAGCGCCGGCGTCACGAAGTTGTTGATCATCCCGAGCAGGTGCACGCCGCGGGTCGCGATCAAGTACGAAAGCCAGATCCCGAGCGCGACCCCGGCACCGACCACCCAGGGCTCGGGCTCCAGCTCGAAGGCGACGCCGAGATTCAGGATGCCGTTGCCGAACATCACCAGCAGCAGCCCGGACCAACCCAGCATGTTGATCAGGTAGAACACCAAGATCACGTGCGCACCGTGCTGGCCGAAGGCGGTCTTGCAGTATTCCATCTGCTCCAGCCCGTAGCGCTGGCAGCCGAGCGATACCGGCATCGTGGTCAGGAACACGCCGATCAGGTTGCCGGCGATCAGGCAGATCGTGCCCTGCACGGCACCGACCAGCTCGGCCGCGTAGCTGCCGACCAGGAAGCACCAGGTGGCGATCGCGTAGGCAAAGCAGGTGCCGTGCGCGCCAAAGGTGCCGTACTCGCGCTCGCCCAGGCGCAGCGGCAGGCGGCTGAAGACCGGGGCTTGGGCCAGCGCGGGCCCGTCGCGGGTCGAAGAACTCACCGCCAGAACCACAGGTAGAGCGCGTACGGCAGCACCAGGGCGCCGAGGATGCACAGCACCCAGTCCACCCGAGTGAATTCGCCGAATTCGGATTCATCGAGGGATTCGAGCTCCTCGATCCGGCGCTCCAGGTCGGCCACGATCGCCGGTCGGTCATCGTGGTGCATGGCTACCCCTTGGACCCTCTTTCGGGAGCTGATTCTAGCTGACTTCGTGCCGCCCGCGCGCGGTCGGCTTTTTCCAGTCGCGGTTTTGTGCTCGGCCTCTGAGCGGACGCCGAGCCATCGACAGATCGAGAGCGCCGGTGACCTCCCGACCGCGATCGAAATCGGAATCAAACTTCTTTGCTTTCATACACGCAACCTTCACAGCCATGATCGGCCCGGAAAGGTCGCAAGTCTAGCTCGCGAAGCGCTCGTGTGCCTGTCGGGCGAGTTTGGTCACCGCGGCGAAATCGCCGGCCGCAAGCGTTTTGGCCGGGGTCAGCCAGCTTCCGCCGACGCACGGCACCGCCTTCAGCGCCAGGTAGCCAGCGGCAGAGTCCACGCTGATGCCGCCGGTGGGGCAGAACTGGAGCTCCGGGAACACCGCGGCCAGCGCCTTCAGCGCCGCTACCCCGCCGGCGGGCTCGGCCGGGAAGAACTTGACCGCGGTCAGGCCACGGCGCACCCAGTGGGCGACCTCGCTGGGGGTCTGGGCACCGGGCAGGATCGCCACGTCCAGATCCCGGCTGGCATCGAAGGTCTCGTCGGAAATTCCGGGCGAAACCAGAAACCGCGCGCCGGCATCGACCGCGGCCTTGGCCTGGCTTGCGCTCCAGACGGTGCCGGCGCCCAGGCACATTTCGGGCATCGCCTCGCCGATGTCGCGGATCGCGTCCAGCGCCGACGGAGTGCGCAAGGTCACCTCGATGATCGATATCCCGCCGGCAATCAGCGCGCGAGCCAGCGCGACCGCATCGACCCCGGGCTCGATCGTGACCACCGGGATCACCGGCGAGGTCTCGAGAATCGGGCGGATATCGGCCCCGCTCATGCCTGCGCTCCTTCCCTTAACACGACCGGTGAGCCGCCGGTCTCGGCCGACCCCGCGGTGGCGCGAAACAGCCGAAACAGCTCGCGCCCATAGCCGTGCTCGGCGGCCTCGGTCGCCGGCATCGCGGTGCGCGCCGCGAGTTCATCGGCACCGACCACCACCTCCAGCAACCGACGCCGCGCATCCACGCGGATCAGATCACCGTCGCGCACCCTGGCCAGCGCGCCGCCCGCGCACGCCTCGGGCGTCACCTGGATGGCGGCCGGCACCTTGCCGGAGGCACCAGACATGCGCCCGTCGGTGACCAGCGCGACCTTGTGGCCCTGGTCCTGCAGCACGCCCAGCGCCGGGGTCAGCTTGTGCAGCTCGGGCATGCCGTTGGCGCGCGGACCCTGGTGGATCACCACGACGACCACGTCCCGGTTCAGCTCGCCCGCCTTGAACGCGGCGACCACGTCGGCCTGGTCGGTGAAAACCCGCGCCGGGGCCTCGATCACCCGGTGCTCGGGCTTGACCGCCGAGGTCTTGATCACGGCCCGGCCGAGGTTTCCTTCCAGCACAACCAGTCCTCCGGTTCGATCGAACGGCTCGGCGCAGCCGCGCAGGACTTCCGGATCACGGCTCGCTTTGGCCCCGGCCCGCCATCCGAGTCCGCCGTCTTCCAGGAACGGTTCCTCGACGTAGTGCTCCAGTCCGTCGCCGAGGATGGTCTTGACATCGGCGTGCAAAAGCCCCGCGGCCAGCAGTTCGCGGATCATGAACTGCACCCCACCGGCGGCGCGGAAGTGATTCACGTCGGCCTTGCCGTTCGGATACACCCGGGCCATCAGCGGCACCACCTCGGAGAGCTTCTGGAAGTCGTCCCAGTTCAGCTCGATACCGGCCGCGCGCGCGATCGCAACCAGGTGGATCGTGTGGTTGGTGCTGCCGCCGGAGGCGAGCAGGCCGACGATGCCGTTGACCAGCGCGCGCTCGTCCAGGATCTCGTAAAGCGGCGCGTACTCCTCGCCCAGCGCGGTGATCGCGACCGCGCGGGCGGCCGCGGCCCGAGTCAGCGCCTCGCGCAGCGGCGTGCCGGGGTTGACGAACGAGGAGCCCGGCAGTTGCAGACCCATGATCTCGACCATCAACTGGTTGGTGTTGGCGGTGCCGTAGAAAGTGCAGGTGCCGGGGCCGTGGTAGGACTTGGATTCGGAGGCGAGCAGCTCGTCGCGGCCGATCTTGCCCTCGGCGAAAAGCTGCCGCGCCTGCGCCTTGGCCGCGTTGGAAAGCCCCGAGGTCATCGGTCCCGCCGGCACCAGCACCACCGGCAGGTGTGCGAACGACAGCGCCCCGATCAGGAGTCCGGGCACGATCTTGTCGCAGATGCCCAGCAGCAGCGCGCCGTCGAACATGTTGTGCGAGAGCGCCACCGCGGTGCCCAGCGCGATCACGTCGCGGCTGAACAGCGACAGCTCCATCCCGGGCTGACCCTGGGTGACCCCGTCGCACATTGCCGGCACCCCGCCGGCGACCTGGGCCACGCCGCCGGCCTCCCAGGCCGCGGTCCTCAGAAGCTCCGGGTAGGTCGCGTACGGCTGGTGCGCCGACAGCATGTCGTTGTACGCGGTGACGATCCCCAGATTGGGCCGCTTGTTGCCCGCCAGTTCCTGCTTGGCCTCGGCGCCGCAGGCGGCGAAGCCGTGCGCCAGATTGCCGCACGACAGGCGCCGGCGGCGCGGCCCCTGATCGCGGGCGGCCTGCATCCGGGTCAGGTATGCAGCGCGTGTGTCGCGGCTGCGTTCGCGGATCGCTTCGGTGACCGCGGCCACGGTTGGGTTCAGTGTCATCGCTCAATCATCCTCGGTTTCCCGGTGATCATGGTGCCCAGTAGGCATCCACCGGGACCTTGTTTTGGTGCAGTACGGCGCGCACCGGCAGCTCCTCGGCAGGGCCGCCGGCGAGCGCCGCCTCGAAGACCTGTTTCTTGTCCTCGCCGAACAGCAGCAGATACAGCCGGTCGGTTTTCAGCAACGCGCGCGGGGTCAGGCTGATCCGGGGCGCCGGCAGGCCGGGCACTTCCTGCGGCAGGCACAGCTCGTCGCTGGCCAGCGCATCGGCGATGCCCGTCGCGGTCGGAAACAGCGATGCGGTGTGTCCGTCTTGGCCCATGCCGAGCACCACCGCGGTAAAGGGCAGCAGCCCGACTAGCCGGTCCGCGATCGCTGCCGGTGGCTCCAGCAGGCTGACGAAGTCCGCCCGACCGGCGCGGCCGCGCAGCAATTCGGCACGGATCATGCGTGCGTTGCTGTCCGCGTGATCCGCCGGCACCCGGCGCTCGTCGCTGGGAACGACGGTTACGCGGCCCCAGTCGAGATCGGCCTGGGACAAGGCTCTGAAGAACTCGACCGGCGAGGTCCCGCCGCTGACGACCAGCGACGCGGTGCCGGCAAGCGCCAACGCACCCTGGAGGTCGTCCGCCACGCGCCCGGCCAGCGCATCGCAAGCGCCCGTCCGGTTCGCGTACCGATGCAAATCGGCCATCAGGCGTCCTCGATCTCGTGCCACGCGCGCCCGTCGCGGTCCAGCAGCAGCATCGCGTCGGTCGGCCCGCGGGTGCCGGCCACGTACGACTGCACCGGCATCTTGGTCTCGTGCCAGCCCTCGATGATGCCGTCGATCCAGCGCCACGCGGCCTCGACCTCGTCGCGGCGCATGAACAAGGCCGGATTGCCTCGCAGCACTTCCATCAGCAGGCGCTCATAGGCGTCCGGGTAGCGCAGCTCGAAGGCCTCGGAGAAGCTCAGGTTCAAGGGCAGCGAGCGCAGGCGGAACCCGCCCGGTCCCGGCTCCTTGGTCATCAGGCTCAGGCGCACGCCTTCGTCGGGCTGGAGCCGGATCGTCAGCCGGTTGGCGGTCAGCTCCGAATCCGCGGGAAAGATCGAATGGGCCACCGGCCGGAACTGGATCACGATCTGGGAGGCCTTCGCGCCGAGTCGCTTGCCGGTGCGCAGATAGATCGGGGTGCCGCTCCAGCGCCAGTTGTCGATCTCGGCCTTGATCGCGACGAAGGTCTCGGTGTCGCTGGTCTCGCCGTCGCCGAGCTCCTGGCGGTAGCCTGGCACCGCCTCGCCGTCGATCGCGCCGGCGGTGTACTGGCCGCGCGCGGTGACCCGCTTGACGGTGGCCGCGGTGATCGGACGCAGCGCCTTGAGGACCTTGAGCTTTTCGTTGCGCAGATCGTCGTGATCCATGCTGACCGGCGGCTCCATCGCGACCAGGCACAACAGCTGCAGCATGTGGTTCTGGACCATGTCGCGCAGCGCACCGGTGCCATCGTAGAATTGAGCCCGGTTGCCGACCCCGAGGCTCTCGGCCACGGTGACCTGAATATGATCGACGGTGGAGCGCTGCCACAGCGGCTCGAACAGCGAATTGGCGAACCTGAGCGCGGTCAGGTTCTGCACCGTTTCCTTGCCCAGGTAGTGGTCGATCCGGTAGACCTGGGTCTCTTCGAACACCGCGGCCACGCCGTCGTTGATCTCGCTGGCCGAGGCGCCGTCGTGGCCGACCGGCTTTTCCAGCACGATCCGCGAGCGCCCGTCGATCACCCCGGCCCGGCCCAGGTGGCCTGCGATGGTCGTGAACAGCTCCGGCCCGGTGGCCAGATAGAACACCCGGAAGCGGCCATGCTTCGGATCCAGCTTACCGGCCAGCCGCTCCCAGCCCTTGTCGCTGGTCGCGTCCAGGGCTACGTAGCGCAACCGCTTGGCGAAGCGCTGCCACACCGCCTCGTCGAGATCGCCGTCGGCCAGGTGCCGCTCCAGCGCGTCGCGCACCAGCTCTACCAGCGCCGCGTCAGTCATCTTGCGGCGCGACACCGCGACGATGCGGCTGTCCGCGCTGAACTGGTTGTCGCAGTCGCGGTGGAACAGCGCCGGCAGCAGCTTGCGCTGCGCCAGGTCGCCGGTGCCGCCGAAGATGACGAGGTCGAAGGGGTCGACCGGGATGAATTCAGCCATTCTGTTCCGCCGAATAAAAATGTAATTTTAATACATAAGTAACCATTTAAAAGACTTTTTCGCTATAATTCGAAGAATACGTATGTAGTTTAACTAGGCCATGCTAACACGAATTCGGCAGTGTATTGACCGGCTGACGGCCGCGGAGAGGCGGGTTGCGGACTGGGTCTTGGAGAATCCGCATCGCTCGGTGTCCGCGGCGCTGGCCAGCGTAGCGCGTTCGGCCCGGGTGAGCGAGCCGACCGTGGTGCGCTTCTGCCGCAGCGTCGGCTGCCGCGGGTTCCGCGAGTTCAAGGTGCGGCTGGCCGAGGGGCTGGCGGCGGACCACCACCCGGTGCACCGCGGGGTCCGCGCCGGGGACGACGAGGCCGAGATCATCGTCAACGTAATCGGCGCCGGCGTCGAGGCGTTGAACCGGGCGATGCGGGGTTTGCGGGCGGACCGTGTCGCCCAGGCCGCCGCTCAGATCGCCACCGCCAAGCGGCTGGATTTCTTCGGCGTCGGCTCGTCCGGAGTGGTCGCACAGGACGCCTGCCACAAGTTCTTCCGGCTCGGGATCCCGTGCTTCGCCACCTGCGATCCGCCGACCATGCTCCAGTTGACCGCGCTGGCCCGCGACCAGGTCGTTATCGCGATCTCCAAGTCGGGCGAGTCACAACCCGTGGTCGAAGCCTGCCGCCGCGCGCGCAACCTGGGCGCCACCGTGATCGCCCTGACCCAGGCCCGCTCGGCCCTGGCCCGCATCGCCAGCACCGAACTACTGATCGACGTCGACGAAGACACCGGCCTCTACACCCCGATGAGCTCGCGCCTGGCTCAGCTCGCGGTCCTCGACGTGCTCCAGGTCGCCGTCGCGGTGCGCCTCGGCGAGGCCGCCAGCCGCAACCTGCGCCTGACCAAGGCGGCGTTGGCCCGTGGCTAGCGTGCCCAAACAGGACACTAGGGCGAACCGGCAACGCACAGTGATTCGAAACCGCCGTTGAACAGCAGATCCGCCTCGCTCTCCCCCGCGAGATCCACGACGATGGAGTCCTCGCTGGTGGCGACGGTCAGCCGAGTCGCATGGCTGCCGGCCGCCGGAGGCTGGTACAGCACTTCGACGACGCAGCCGAAGGACGGAGCCAGCACCGCGCCGCTGCAACCGCCCGGGCCGATCGAGAAATTCAGCGTATCTCCAACGATAGCCTGGGTGATCGCCAGGTTCGACCCTCCCGAGTTCCAGACCGCGGTTCGGAGGGTGCGCGGCGCGCCCTCACCGACTCGCCCCAAATGCGCCGAGCCGCAACTGGCTCCGGCATCAGGAAGCGCGGTCGCGCCTTCGCCGGTGATTTGTACCTGAGTGGTCGGAATCGAAAAGTCGTCGGTCATGACGGTGATTGAATCAATCACCACGCCGGTGGCGCTCGGTTGGAAGCCGATCTCTATTTCGCAACCCATCCCCACCGGTACCACGATCCCGGTGCAATCGTCCCTGACGATCGAATAGCTCGGCGACGCCGGCGCCTGGATGCCGGTGACGGTAAGGTCTGAAAAGCCGCCGCTTTTTATCGTGAGCACCCGAGCGCGGGATTGTCCCAGCAGGACCGGACCGAAGTCCAACTCGCCGACCGAGGGCAGGGCAAGCGGCCCCAATGAGAGGAAATCGTAGAGCTGGCCGGTGCACCCCTGACTCGCCATCGCGGCGGCGAAGGCCGCGCCCAGGAGATCCTGGTTGGGAGCTGCAGGATCGACCAGGATCGGGGGCACTTGAGCGAAATCAGTCACGCACGGCAGCATCGGCAGGTAGTAATCGGTCTCGCCAACCCGATACGGCAGGGTGAACATGGCCTTGATCTCCAACGGATCGAACAGCGCCCCTGGAGAGCGGGTGCGCTCGAACTCGACCTGCATCGCCGCCGGGAGGCCGTTTGCCGGGTCGCCCGGAGGCAGCAGCGGGCCGACCGAATCGGGTAACTCGAATATCACGAGCTTCTGCCCGGGCTCGGCCAGCAGGATCGTCTCGGCATCGACCGGAACCGAGCCGGTGACGAGGATCTCCAGAGGCAACAAACCGTCGCCGATGTCATAGGATGCGGCGTTCACGCGCAGGTCCTCGGGGATCTGCAGAACGAGGGGATCGACAAGAACGCCGAGGACCCCGAACTCGGAAATCAGCGTGGCGGAGCTGGTGTGTGCGACCGGAAACCCATCGGCGTCGCGGATGGTGTAGTAGCACTGCAGGTCGTTGCCATCATCCACACAGGTGGCCGTAGTGACACCGGTTCGGACTTTGATGACCAGACTGCCATCCCGCGCGGCAAACACGCCGCTGACAGCCATCAGAAAGCAACCCGCCTGAAGCGACGCGGCCAGCAACACTACCGGAAGCGCGAGTTTTCTCAGAGGATTCCAAGGCATTACCCCTCTCCATGACGTTGCCTGCCGGCAGATTGCACCCGGGCAATCTGTCAATCCGGAGCGAAACGAGGTGAAAATGAGGTGGCGTTACACTGGCCCAAGCGCGCCGGCGGATCGAGCGACTGGCCCGTTGGCCTTATCAGACGAGGATTAAAGACAATGAACACTCGCACCCTGGCTCAACTGATCCCCTCGACCGAGACCTCCGACGGTGCCGGGGTCAAGCTGCGCCGCAGCCTCGGCGGGATGGCGCGCCAGCGGCTCGATCCGTTCCTGATGCTGGACGAGTTCGGCACCGACAACCC
>JBFJNB010000082.1:0-8616 GCA_041633655.1 Lysobacterales bacterium
CGCGCCGCCGCCGCGCATCCCGCTGCGGTTGCCGGCACGGGCGATCTGGGTGCCGTCCTCGGCGTCCACCGGCTCGCCGGAGTTGTCGCCACCTGGCAGCTTCGATGGATCACCGTCGACCAGGATCAAGCCGCTGCCGCCGCCGGTTTGATCCGTGGGCCCGCCGCCTTCGCCGGATTCCGGGTCCAGTCCTCCGCCGCCGAGGTCACCCTCGCCGCCGCCGCGCGCGGACGCGAGAATCGTGATCGTGCGCTGCATTTCGGAGTCGAAGATCTCCAGGGAACGGTTGAGTTCCTGGTCCAGGCCTTCGCCACCGCCCGGGATACCGCCCGCGGTCGCCACCTGCGCGCCGCCCTGGGCGCCGGGCTGACCCGCGGGACCGCCGGCTGCCTGTCCGGCCGGCTGACCTCCGCCCGCGGCACCGCCGGACGCGCCACCGTCGGCACTGGCCATTTCGCCCTCGGCACCTGCCTGGCCCTCGCTGCCGCCCCCCTCCGCGCCGCCGTCGGCGTTGCTCTCCTCCCAGGTCGGGTCAGCGTCGGCGATTTCTTCCAGCGGTTCGGGTTCGAGCACTTCCAGGTCGTTCTGCCCACCGGTCGGGGTCGGCGCGTCGGCCTGGGCGCCGCCCGGCTGGCTCGCGCTGGGACCCGGCGTGGTTCCCGGCGTCGGCGCGCCGGTCTGACCGGGGTTCCCGGACGAGGAGGAACTCGACGAGGAGGAACTGCGCGACGAGGAGCTGGGCGAGGCGGGCGGCGACGGCCGCGACGAGGGCGAGGTCGAGGGCGACGGCATCGAGGGCATCGACGAGGGCGAACTCGTCGGTGACGGCAGCGGCGGTGGCGTCGACCTCGAGCTCGACTGGGTCGAGGCGCAGCCGGCCACCCAGGACACGGCCAGGATCAGCGCAGCCAGACGCGTTGTGGCATTCATTTCCGACCTCCAGGGAGCCCGCCGGGAGGGCCTTCGGGGGTGTCTTAGCATAAGACCATTATAGCGGTAGATAGGTTGCAAATCGGGCCAACTTGATTATGTACTAAAATTTTCGTATATCAAAATTGCAGTACAATAACGACTCGAGCAGAATCCGCCACTGCGGATTGCGGAGATCAGTCATGGGTATCAAAGCGGTCGCGATCGAGACCCGGCTCCGGACGTTGTGCCTGGGTGCCGTGCTCGGCGCGCTCGGCGCCTGCGCCGGGGGTCCCGTCCCGATCGAGACCACCTTCCCCCAGCCCGTGGTCGATCCCCTGCCCTACCGGGTCGGGGTGTTCTACAGCCCGGAGTTCAACAACTACGTCTACACCGACGAAGAAGGCAAGGTCGAGTTCGAGCTGGGCAGCAAGCAGCGCGCGGTCTACGACCGGGTTTTCCAGGCGATGTTCGCCGACACCGTGGCGCTGACCAGCATCGATGGCCCACCGCGCCCGGAGCCGCTGGACGTGGTGCTGGAGCCGGTGCTGGACGAATACGGGTTCCTGACCCCGGCCGAGACCGCGACCAAGTTCTACTCGGTATCGCTGAAATACCACATCCGCCTGTACCAGGACGACGGGACTTTGATCGGCTACTGGCCGTTCGTGGCCTACGGCAAGGACCGCAAGGGCTTCGGCAACAACAACGTGTCGCTCGGCGAGGCCACGACCCTGGCGCTGCGCGACGCCGCCGCGGCGATCATCAGCCAGTTCGGCGGGGTGTTGAAGGAGCAGCGCTGGAAACAACCGAAACAGGGTGATTCATGATGAACTTCCGCCATCCATCCGTCAGCCGCGGCCTGATCGCCCTTTCTGCGCTCGCGCTCGCCGGCTGCGTCACCTCCCGCGTCGAGGAGTTCCTGTCCGAGCAGCCGGTGATGACCGGCAACGACGCGGTCGTGGTCCTGACCAACCGCCAGGATGCCATCGTCGAGGCCGAGGAGAGCTTCTCCGACTGCATTTACCGGTATCTGCGGGGCGGTGGGAATTCGATCAACATCGTCACCGAGGACGAGTTCAAGGACGCGATCTTTCCGTGGTTCGAGCCACGGCTGGCCCCGGCCAAGGCCGAGTCGGTCGCCGCGATGATGGACAATCCGCTGATCTCCCGCCAGGTCGCGGCGCTCAACGTGCGCTACCTGGTGTGGATCCATGGCGAGTCCGAGATGCTCAACAAGCAGGGGCTGATGACCTGCACCCTAAGCCCGGCCGGGGGCGGCTGCCTCGGGGTGCTGAGCTGGGACAACGCCTCGAACTACGAGGCCTCGATCTGGGACGTGCGCGAGGGCCAGTCGCTGGGCATCATCTCGGCCGAGGCCACCGGCACCTCGGTGGTGCCGGCGCTGGGGCTGCCGATACCGATGATCGCGCGTACCAAGTCGGCCTCCTGCAAGTCGCTGGCCGAACAGCTCAAAAGCGCGCTCAGCGGCGCGTGAGACCGCAGGTCGCCTTCAGTTTCGCGGCCTAGCCGCGGCGGTTGAGAGAGACCTGGCCGAAGTCCTGCGGCGCCTCGGTCGGGTAGATCCGTCTGACCTTGTATCCGGTGGTCGCGACCGCCTCGCCGTCGATGATGCGCGGGCGGAAACGCGCGTAGCGGAAAGCGTGCAGCGCCGCCCCGCGGGTTTGACCGTGCAGGTTGGTGCCCAGGATGTTGATGTCCTGCGGGCGGCCGGTCGGCGCGATCGTGAACTCGAAGTCGTAGTAGACCTCTTGCCCGATGCGGCTGTAGCCCATCAGGTCCAGCGCCAGGCTGGCGCCGGGGTAGATCAGGTGCGGGCGCTCGAAATACGCGTTCCAGTCGCGCGGTGAGTCCTGGTCGGACTGCGCCAGCTCCCACGCCCGCCGGTACTCGTCCCAGGCGTCCTGCGGCTCGTCGAACTGGACGTACCAGTCGCCCATTTCCAGGTGCGCCAGGATCTGGTCCTGGGTGTTGAAGCGGTCGGGATTGGTCTGCACGATGTTCAGCAATTGCTGTTGCGCGCGCAGACCCTTGACCGCGTCGGTGCCGTTTTCCTCGAGATAAGTCGACGCGAGCCCCTTGAGCCCGGGGATCATCTCGGGTGCGTTGGCGCCATATTCGGCTTCCTGGATCTCGATCGACCGCTTCAGGATCGCGCGCGACTGCCGGTAGTCCCCGACCTGCCGGTACCACCGCGCCAGTCGGTACATGCCCGGAATCGTGTCGACGTGCTCGGGCCCGTATGCGCGCTGGTACAGCTTGTAGACCAGCAGTTGCAGGTTCTCGGCCTCGTGCCAGCGCTTCTGCTTCATGAAGCTGCGCGAGGCAGCCTCCACCATCCGGATCTGATTCAGGCTGTTGACCCCCTCGGCCCGGTGGGTGACGTGCTGGGCGTACTGGAAGTTTCCGATCGCCTGGTCGTGTTCGCCCAGGCGCTGCAGCGCAACCCCCAGCCCGTGCAGCGGTTCGATCAGTCTGGGCGAGAACACGCCGAGCTCGTTCTTGACGATCGCCACCGACTGCTCGAACGCGACCCGCGCCTCCCCGGGCTCTCCGGTCAGAAGCAGCGCGTTACCGAGGTCGTTGAGATAGTCCACCGTCTCTACGTGGTCCGGCCCGAACTCGGCGACCGTCATCTCGAGCCCGGCGCGCGCGGCATCGATGGCCTCGTCGAACTGTTCGGCCTGCATGTAGTTGAGATAGACCTGGCGCACCTCCTGCCGGTCGAGCCTGGTCGGCTCATCCGGCGCGTCCGAGGCATCCTCGGACTGGTCCGATTGCGGCGCGTGATCCGCGATTCCAAGCGGGTCATCGGCGTGAAAGGGCAAGTCGGGGTCGGCGGCCGGCGCTTCCTGGGCGCCAGCGGGGGTGAGCCAGAAAACCAGAAAAACGAAACTCGCAAGCCTAATCATTTTCGTCGAGCATAGAGCGCTACCAACTCCTTCAAGGTTAGAACGACCGGCACTCGCCGGCAAGCCCGGCCGTCTAGTTTAGACCAGGAAACCGGCGCTTGTGTTGCATCGTTGCGCCGATCCCGAATGCGCCGAAGAACCCCAAGCTACGACGCGGTCGCGCGCTCGGCGCGCCGGCGTTCGTGCTCCTTCAGATAGAGCTTCCGAATGCGGATCGCCGCCGGCGTGATCTCGATCAGCTCGTCTTCCTCGATGAACTCCAGCGCCTGTTCCAGGCTCATCCGCAGCGCCGGGGTGAGCAGCACGTTTTCGTCCTTGGCCGCGGCTCGGATATTGGTCAGTTGCTTGGCCTTCAGCGGATTCACGGTCAGGTCGTTGCCGCGCTGGTGGATCCCGACCACCTGGCCCTCGTAGACCTGATCGCCGGGCCCGATCAGGAGCCGCCCGCGCTCCTGCAGATTGAACAGCGCATACGCCAGCGCCTTGCCGCTGGAGTTTGCGATCAGCACCCCGTTGGCGCGCGGCGCGATGCGACCCGGGAGGCGCGGACCGAAGCGCTCGAACACGTGGTGCAGGATGCCTGAGCCGGTAGTCACGGTGCGGAACTCGGTCTGGAAGCCGATCAGCCCCCGGGCCGGGATCAGGTAGTCCAGCCGAACCCGGCCGCGGCCGTCGGGGACCAGGTGCTGGAGCTCGCCGCGGCGCTCGCCGAGCCGCTCCATCACCGCGCCCTGGTGGCGCTCCTCGACGTCGACCACCAGGGTCTCGTAGGGCTCGCAGACCTGACCCTCGATTTCCTTCAGCACCACCTCGGGGCGCGACACCGCCAGCTCGTAGCCTTCGCGGCGCATCGTCTCGATCAGCACCGCCAGGTGCAGCTCGCCGCGTCCCGAAACCCGGAACGCGTCCGGATCGTCAGTGTCGGCCACCCGGAGCGCGACGTTGTGCGAGGCCTCGCGCACCAGCCGCTCCCGCAACTGGCGGCTGGTCAGGTACTTGCCCTCGCGTCCGGCGAACGGCGAGCTGTTGACCCGGAAGAACATGCTGATGGTCGGTTCGTCCACCGTCAACGCCGGCAGCGCCTCCGGCGCGTCGGGATCGCACACGGTCTCGGAGATTCCGAGCTGATCCACCCCGGTGATCGCGACGATGTCGCCGGCCGCGGCGCGCTCGACCTCGTAGCGTTCGAGGCCGTGAAAGCCCAGCACCTGCAGCACTCTTGCGTTGCGCCGGTGCCCGGCCGGATCGATCACCGCCACCGCCGAGTTGGGGTGGATGGTGCCGCGCTGGATGCGCCCGATGCCGATGACCCCGACGTAGGGGGAGTAATCCAGCGTCGTGACCTGCATCCGGAACGAGCCTTCCGCGTCGACCTCCGGCGGCGGCACCTGGGCGACGATCAGCTCGAACAGCGGCTTGAGATCGGTACCGGGGTGCTTCGGATCCAGCGACGCCCAGCCCCGGGTCGCCGACGCATACACCGGGGTGAAGTCCAGCTGCGCCTCGCTCGCGCCGAGCTTGTCGAACAGGTCGAACGTCGCGTCGATGACCCAGTTGGGCCGCGCCTCCGGGCGGTCCATCTTGTTGACCACCACGATCGGCCTGAGCCCGAGCTGAAACGCCTTCTGGGTCACGAATCTCGTCTGCGGCATCGGGCCCTCGACCGCGTCGACCAGCAGCAGTACCGAGTCCACCATCGACAGCACGCGCTCGACCTCGCCGCCGAAATCGGCGTGCCCCGGGGTGTCGACGATGTTGATCCGGTATTCGCCCCAGTTGACCGCGGTGTTCTTGGACAGGATCGTGATCCCGCGCTCGCGCTCCAGGTCGTGGGTGTCGAGCATTCGCTCGCGCGCGGGCGCGTGCGCGTCCAGCGTGCCGGACTGGCGCAGCAGTTGATCGACCAGCGTGGTCTTGCCGTGGTCGACGTGGGCGATGATGGCAATATTGCGGAGGTGATTCATGGATTCCGAAGGCCGCACGGCCCGTCGTTCGTGTGGGAGTCGGCGTCAGTTCCGGCGCGCGACCGCGAAGTCGGTCAGCGTGATCAGCGCGTCGCGGTAGGCCGAGTCCTCGAGCGGTGCCAGCGCGGCGCGCGCCGCGTCGGCCTCGGCGCGCGCGCGGCGCCCGGTATAGGCCAGCGCGTCGGTGTCCAGGATCGCGCCGATGACCTCGTCGAGCCGCTCCAGGCCGCCGTTTTCGATCGCGTCGCGCACCAGCCCGCGCTGCCCCGCGGTGCCGACTTTGAGCACCCGGATCAGCGGCAGGGTCGGTTTACCCTCGGCCAGGTCGTCGCCGACGTTCTTGCCCAGCTCGTGCTTGTCGCCGGCATAGTCCAGCACGTCGTCGGCCAGCTGGAATGCGTTACCCAGGTGGGTTCCGTAGCCGGCCAGCGCACGCTCGATGCGGTCGCCGGCGCCGGCCATCACCGCCCCGAGCCTGGCCGCCGCCTCGAACAGCTTGGCGGTCTTGCACCGGATCACCTCCAGGTAGCGGGCCTCGTCGGTGTCCGGGTTGCCCAGGTTCAGGAGCTGCATCACCTCGCCCTCGGCGATGGTGTTGGTGGTCTCGGCGAGGATGTCCATGACCACCATCGAATCGACCTCCACCATCATCTGGAACGCTCGCGAGTACAGGAAATCGCCGACCAGGACGCTGGCCGGATTACCCCAGACCGCGTTCGAGGTCTCCCGCCCGCGCCGCAGCTCGGATTCGTCGACCACGTCGTCGTGCAGCAGCGTCGCGGTGTGGATGAATTCGATGATTGCGGCCAGCCGAACGTGGTGCGGACCGGGGTACCCGCAGGCGCCCGCGGCCAGCAGGTGAACCGCCGGGCGCAGCCGCTTGCCGCCGCTGCCGATGATGTACTCGGCAACCTGGTTGACCAGCGCGACCTCGGATCTGAGCGAGTCGCGGATCAGCCGATCGACCTCGCGCATGTCGGCCGCGACCAGGCCCAGCACCGGCTTGAGCCCGACCGGCTTGGACCGGGCGGCCGCCGCGTCGGGTGCCGCGGAGCAGATGGCGTGAGTCTCAGTGGACATGGTCAATATCGCTGGGCAACAGGGGCGCATTATAGCCCGTGGGCCTGACCTTTTGTGCTAGACTTCCCGGCTTCCCAACCCCCGCCAAAAAGGAAGTATCGATGGCACGAGGCGTCAACAAGGTGATCCTGATAGGAAACTTAGGCGCGGATCCGGAAACCCGCTACACCGCCAGCGGCAGCGCGGTCAGCAACGTTCGGCTGGCCACGTCCAGGAACTGGCGCGACAAGCAGACCAACGAGCTGCGCGAGGAGACCGAGTGGCACCGGGTGGTCCTGTTCGGGCGCCTCGGCGAGGTCGCGGGAGAGTACCTGCGCAAAGGAGCCCGGGTGTACATCGAGGGCCGGCTGCAGACCCGCAAGTGGCAGGATCAGCAGGGCCAGGACCGCTGGACCACCGAGATCGTCGCCGAGGACATGCAGATGCTCGACAGCCGCGCCGGCGGCACCGCCGCGTTCGACGAGGGCGCCCCGGCGCGCCCGGCACCGTCCAAGTCCTCGGCTCCGCCACCCCCGGGCGACGACGAGTTCGACGACGACATCCCGTTCTGACCGCGGTACCTCGGACATGCGACAACCGGTCTGGCTGATCACCGGCGGGGCGGGCTTCATCGGCGGCAATTTCGTGCTCGGGACCCTGGCCGCCGGGCGCGCCCGGATCGTCAACCTCGATGCGCTGACCTACGCCGGCAACCTGGACACGCTCAAGCGTGTGCTCGATGACCCGTCGCACCGGTTCGTGCACGGCGACATCGGCGACGCGCCGACCGTGCGGCGCCTGTTCCAGCAGCACCGTCCGCGCGCGGTGGTGAATTTCGCCGCCGAAAGCCACGTCGACCGCTCGATCGACGGGCCGGCCGAGTTCATCCGCACCAACGTGGTCGGCACCCTGGTCCTGCTGGAAGAGGCGCTGCGCTACTGGCGCGCGCTGGATGCGCCCGAGCGCGACGCGTTCCGCTTCCTGCACGTGTCCACCGACGAGGTCTACGGCTCGCTCGGGGAGACCGGCAAGTTCGTCGAGACGACGCCGTACGCGCCGAACTCGCCGTACTCGGCCTCCAAGGCCGCGTCGGACCATCTGGTGCGCGCGTTCCACCACACCTACGGGCTGCCGGTGTTGACCACCAACTGCTCCAACAACTACGGCCCGTACCAGTTTCCGGAGAAGCTGATCCCGCTGGTCATCCACAAGGCGCTGGCCGGGGAGCCGCTGCCGATCTACGGCGACGGGCTGAACGTGCGCGACTGGCTCTACGTGGGCGACCACTGCGAGGCGATCGCGCGCGTGCTCGAAGGCGGCCGTCCGGGCGAGGTCTACAACATCGGCGGCGACGCCGAGCGCACCAACATCGCGGTGGTCGAAACGCTGTGCGGGCTGCTGGACGAACTCAAGCCGCGCGGCGGTGGCCGCTACGCCGATCTGATCACCTTCGTCAAGGATCGCCCCGGCCACGACCGGCGCTACGCGATCGACGCCGGCAAGCTCGAGAGCGAGCTCGGCTGGCACCCGCGCCACAGCTTCGATCAGGGCATGAGGGCCACGGTCGAGTGGTACCTGGCGAACCGCGACTGGGTCAATCGGGTGCTGGACGGCAGCTACCGGGGCGAGCGCCTGGGAGTAGGCTGAGCATGGCGAGCATCCAGCGCAAGGGGATCATCCTGGCCGGCGGTTCCGGCACCCGGCTGTATCCGATCACCCGGGCGGTCAGCAAGCAGCTGCTGCCGATCTAC
>JBFJNB010000083.1:0-8579 GCA_041633655.1 Lysobacterales bacterium
CAGTCGGTGGCCGTGGTCGATGATCAGGGTGCCGCCGGAGAAGTACATGTCCGGATGCGCGAGGGTGACCACGCCGGCGGCCGGCGCGGTCACCGGCGCGCCTTCGGGGGCAGCCACGTCGACCCCGTAGTGCGGCCGGCGCGGCTCGCCGTTCAGCACCCGCTGGCTGCCGTAGACGCCGCTGATCGGCCCGTTGGCCGGCCATGAGAATCCGGGCAGGAAATCCAGCCGGTCGTCGTCTCGAGCGCGGGCGGCGCGCACCTGGCGGCCCTCCACGGCGATTCGCTCCAGCACTTCGGGTGGGGGCGTGACCTGAGCCGGCGGCAGGCCGTCGATGCGCTGGATGTCATAGTCGCGGCGCGCGATCTGGAGCACCCGGGTCTCGCGTTCGCCGTCCGGATAGCTCAGGGTCAACTCGATCGCCGGCGGCGCGTCGCGGTCCAGGCCGACGATGAACTCGCCGCCGGCGGAGACCCGCAGCGCGGTCTCCCCGAGCCGCACCTCGGTGCCCGGCATGGTCTTGCCGATCAGCAACCCGCCCTGGATTAGCGGACCGTCGAGCACGGCCCGTGCCCCATCGCCGGCCGCGACCGCCGCCGCCGCGATGGCGGCCGCGGCTGCCAGGCATTTGAACGGCGCCGGTTTTCGCATAGACCTGGGTGTACCGCTGGGCTAACTTAACCGGTCATGAGTATACGCATTCTGGCGGTCGATACCGCGACCGAGGCCTGTTCGGTGGCGCTGTGGATCGACGGCGAGGTCAGCGAGCGGTATGCCGTTGCTCCGCGCCGGCACGCCGCGCTGGTGCTGCCCGACGTGGAAGCCTTGCTCGCCGGGGCGGGCCTGTCTCTGGGGCAGTTGGATGCGCTGGCGGTGGGCCGCGGGCCCGGCTCGTTCACCGGGGTCCGGATCGGGGTCGCGGTGGTGCAGGGGCTCGCCCTCGGCGCTGACCTGGGTGTGGTGCCGGTGTCCAGCCTGCGGGCGCTGGCGCGCGGGGTCGCGGAAGAAACTCCCCACCGGCGGATCCTGGCCGCGCTCGACGCCCGCATCGACGAAATCTACGCCGGGGGCTGGTCTTTTGCCGACGACCCGATGGGCGCAGAGCACTTCGCGGAGCGGGTTTGCGAGCCCGAGGCTGCCGGGGAGGCCGCCGGCGGATCGTGGTTCGGCGTGGGTCTCGGGTTTGCCGCCTATCCGGAACGGCTGGCCGCGGCGCTCGGTGAGGACCTGATCGGGGTGGAGGCCGAACGCTATCCGCACGCGCGCCAGGTGGCCGCGATCGCCGCCTCGGAGCTGGCGGGCGGGGCGGCGCTGGCCCCGGAACGGGTGGTCCCGATTTACCTGCGGGATCGGGTCGCCCGGCGCCCGCCGCCGGCCCGCTAGCCCGAGCCGATGCCGGCCGAGTTCGACGCCATCGTCGTCGGCGCCGGCGTGATCGGGCTGGCGGTCGCGCGCGCGCTCGCGCTGGCCGGGCGCGAGGTGGTCGTGCTCGAACGCGAGGAGCGCGCCGGCAGCGGTGCCAGCAGCCGCAGCTCGGAGGTGATCCACGCCGGGATCTACTATCCGCCGGGTTCGGCCAAGGCGCGCCACTGCGTGGCCGGCCGGGAACTGCTGTACCAGTACCTGGAGCGGCACGCCATTGGCCATCGGCGCTGCGGCAAGCTGATCGTCGCGACCGAACCGGCGCAGGTTGCGCGACTCGAGGCGCTGCGGCGCAACGCGGCCGCGTGCGGGGTCCCGAACCTGATTTGCCTGGAAGGCGCGCAGCTCGAGGCGCTGGAGCCGGCGGTGCGCGCGCTGGCCGCGCTCGCCTCACCCGCGACCGGAATCGTCGACTCGCACGCGCTGATGGTTCAGCTTCAGGCCGACCTGGAAGCCGCTGGCGGGACCGTGCTGACCCGCCATCCGGTGGCCGCTCTGGCGCGCCCGGGGGTGCTCGGCATCCGGCTCGAAGGCGGCGGGGAGTATAGCTGCCGCACGCTGGTCAACGCGGCTGGCCTCGACGCGATCGCGCTGGCGGCATCGTCGAAACCCGGGCTTCCGGCCGCGGCGCTGCCGCGGCAGTTCTACGCCAAAGGGCATTATTTTCGGCTGGCCGGGCCGGCGCCGTTCCAGCGCCTGATCTACCCGCTGCCGGAACCCGGAGGGCTGGGCATCCACGCCACGCTGGATCTCGGCGGGCGGGTCCGGTTCGGGCCGGACGTTCAATGGATCGACCGGGTGGACTATCGGTTCGAGGCCGATCCGGCGACCTTCGCGGCCGCGATCGCCCGCTACTATCCCGGGCTCGACCCGGACCTGCTCGAGCCCGACTACACCGGGGTGCGCACCAAGCTGTCCGGCCCGGACGAGGCGCCGGCGGATTTCCTGATCCAGGGGCCGGCGGAGCACGGGATTGCAGGGCTGGTCAACCTGTTCGGATTCGAGTCCCCGGGGCTGACCGCGGCGCTGTCGGTGGCCGAGGAGGCGGCAGAAATCGCGGCCAGCTCTACGGAATGAGGATCAGGGTGCCCAGGCCGAGGATCGATACGAAACCGACCACGTCGGTGACCGTGGTCAGCACCATCCCCCCGGCCAGCGCGGGGTCGACGTCGATGCGGCGCAGCAGGATCGGCACGAGCACGCCGGACACCGCGCCGGCGATCAGGTTGGCGAGGATCGCGCACCCGACCACGAACGCGAGCTTGAAGTCCCGGAACCACAGGATCGCGATGGCCGCGATCACCAGCGCCCACAGCAGGCCATTGAGCAGACCCACCGCCAGCTCCTTGTTCAGCAGCGGGCGGGTGTTGTCCGGCCCGACCTGACCGACCGCGATCCCGCGCACGATCAGGGTCAAGGTCTGGGTGCCGGCGATGCCGCCCATCGAGGCCACCGCCGGCATCAGAATCGCCAGCGCCACCACTTGCTCGATCGTGGCGCCGAAGATCGAAATGAAGTAGGAGGCGAACAGCGCGGTGATCAGGTTCAGTCCCAGATAGACCGCGCGCCGCTTGCTCGAGGTGATCACCGGGGCGAACATGTCGTCATCTTCATCCAGGCCGGCCATCGACAGCATCGAGTGATCGGCCTCGTCGCGGATCACGTCGACCACGTCGTCGATCGTGATCGTGCCCAGCAGGGTGTTCTTGTCGTCCACCACCGGCGCTGATACCCAGTCCAGGTGCTCGAACAGGTTCGCGACCTCGCGCGCGGTCATGTCCACCGGGACCGCCTGGGCCCGGGTATCGACCACATCGCGCACTTTCATCCGCGGGTCCTTGGTCAACAGGTCGCCGATCGACAGCCGCCCCAGGAAGTGGCCGTCGCGATCGGCCACGAAAATGTGGTCCAGGAACGCGGGCAGCTCCGCGCGCCGCCGCAGATACCGCAGCACCACGTCGAGGCTGACGTCGGCGCGCACCGTCAGCGCGTCCGGGTTCATCAGGCCGCCGGCCGAGTCCTCCGGATACGACAGTATCTGCTCCAGCCGGAGCCGGTCCTCGCGGTCCATTTCGCCCAGGATCTGCTCGCTGACCTGGTCCGGCAGGTCGTCGATGATGTCGGCCAGGTCGTCGAGGTCGAGATCGCTGGTGGCCGCGACCAGCTCCTGGTCGGCCATGCTCTTGATCAGCGAGCCGCGGACCTCGTCGTTGAGATGCACCAGCACCTGGCCATCGCTGTCGACCAGGTTCCAGACCTGGTTGCGCGGTTCCGGTGGCAACGACTCCAGCAGGTCGGCCAGCTCGCTGGGCGACAGCGCGGCGACGATCCGCTTGACCCGCAGATTGCGTCCGGCCAGCAGGGCCTTGTTGATCTGGCGGGCGGTCTTTTCCAGACGGGCGGATTCGGGCATCGGATTTACCTTGAGGTGCGGGGGTTTACAGGGCGCGTATTGTCAACGAGCGCTGCAACCAGCGCTAGCGCTCGTTGAGCTCGCGCACCAGCGCGGCGATTCGCAGCGGGTTGGTCGCGCGCATGATGCGCGGGCAGAAACGCTTGAGCTTGCCGATGTCCGAATCGTTGATCACCTGCTTGACCTCGAGCAGGGCGCCCGGATGCATGCTCAGGTCGCGCAGGCCCATGCCGAGCAGCAGGCGCGTGTAGCTGGTGTCGCCGGCCATCTCCCCGCACATCGACACCGGGGTTCCGACCGCCGCGGCGGCGTCGATCGTCATCTTCAGCAGCTTCAGCACCGACGGGTGGAGCGGATCGTACAGGTAGCCGACCTGGTCGTCGATGCGGTCGATCGCCAGCGTGTACTGGATCAGGTCGTTGGTGCCGATCGACAGGAAATCCAGGTGCTTGGCGAACGAGCGCGCCGACAGCGCGGCCGCCGGAACCTCGATCATCCCGCCCAGTTGGACCTCGCCGACTTTCGCACCCTGTGTCTTGAGGTCGCGGCGGATCGCCTGCAGCAGATGCTTGACCTGGAACAGCTCCTGGGTGTTGGACAGCATCGGGATCAGGATCCGGACCGGACCGAACGCGGATGCGCGCAGGATCGCGCGCAACTGCGGCACGAAGATCGTCGGATCGCTCAGGCACATCCGGATCGCCCGCAACCCCAGCGATGGGTTGACCGGCGCGGTCCCGGGGGCCCGGCGGCTGTCGACTTGCTTGTCGGCGCCCAGGTCGAGCGTACGGATCGTGACCGGACGTCCCTTCAGCGCCTTGACCAGCGCCGCGTAGACCTCGAACTGGGACTCCTCGTCCGGTGCTTCGGGCTGATTCAGAAACAGATATTCGGTGCGGTACAGGCCAACCCCGTCGGCACCGGCATCGTCCAGCAGCTTCATGTCCTGCGGCAGGTCCACGTTGGCCTGTAGGCAGATCGAGGTGCCGTCGGCGGTCCGGGCCGGGCGTTTGCGGATCCTGCTCAGGCCTTTCAGCCGCCGCTGAATCCGCTTCAGGCGCTCGCGGTAGTGCTTCAGGATTTCGCGCCCGGGGTCGGCCATGACGACCCCGCGGTCGCCGTCGATCACGAGCGCGTCGCCCTCGGCGATCAGGCTGCGGGCGTGACGCATGCCCATGACCGCCGGGATCTTCAGGCTGCGCGCCAGGATCGCGGTGTGCGACAGCACCCCGCCCAACTCCGTGACCAGCCCGGCGATGCCCTGGTGGTGCAGCAGCAGCAGGTCGGCCGGATCGAGGTCGTCGGCCACCAGCACGCGCCCCGGGTAGCTGCCCCCCGGCGTGTCGGGAACCGGCGCGGCGTGCTCGTGCAGGCGGTTCTGAATCCGGTCGATGACCTGATCGACGTCGTCCATCCGCGACCTGATGTAGGGATCGTCCATGTCCTCGAAGATCTTGCGCAACCGGCCTCGCTCGACGTTCAGCGCCCACTCGGCGTTGCACGAGAGCTCACGCATGATCTTGATCGGCCCCTCGATCAGCGAGCTGTCCTCCAGCATCAGTGCGTGGATGTCGATGAACTCGATGACCTCGGCCGGGGTGTTGGTGGGAAGGCGCTGGCGGACGAGCTGTAGCTCGTCGCGGGATTCGCGCACGGACTTGCGGAAGCGCTTGATTTCGGCGCCGACCTGATCGGGCGGGACCAGGTGCTCCTGGACGTCGAGCCGATTGCGGCGCACCAGGTGAGCGGCGCCGAGGGCGATTCCGCGGGAGACACCGATGCCGTAAATCGCCAGGGCCACGCTATTGGTCTTCTCCGAATCGGTTTTCGATCAGTTGACGGATGGCGTCCAGCGCGTCCGTCTCGTCGCTCCCGTCGGTGCGCAGCGTCAGCTCGGAGCCCTGAGAAGCCGCCAACATCATAACACCCATGATGCTCTTGGCATTGACCTCGCGACCGTCGCGGGCGACCGCGATCGAGCACTCGAAGGTGGAGGCCAACTGTACCAGGCGGGCCGCCGCACGGGCGTGCAGTCCGAGCCGATTGCGCACTGTGACCGTTGCCGTTTGCATCGGGACAATGGTCAGTCCAATGGCGCCTGGCCGGCGAAAATCGCACCACGCCCGCCTTCCAGCAGCTTGGCCGCGAGCTCGCCCAGGGGCAGATCGCGGTAGTTGCGCGCGCGCGCCAGCATCGCCAGATTGAGCCCGTGAACGACCTGATCGTCGTCGCCGCAGAATCGGTGCGCCAGGTTGCTCGGGGTGGCGCCGTACAGGTCGGTCAGGATCAGCACGCCGTCGCCCTCGTCGAGGCCTTCCAGCAGTTGCCGCCCCTGCGCCACGAGCGCCTCGGGATCCGACTCCGGTGCCACTTCCATGACCGCGATCGGGGGCCCGAGCGGCCCGAAGTTGGCCACCGCCTGGCGCAGCATGCACGAGCCCAGGTCCTGATGGGCGACGATCAGCAGACCGACGCTCACAACAGCTCCCGATGGTAGCTGATCACCTGCTGCCGGCGACCCTGGAAATGGCGCGCCAGTTCCTCGGCCACGTACACCGAGCGGTGCTTGCCGCCGGTGCAGCCGATCGCCACGGTGAAATAGCTGCGCTGCTGGGAGTCGAATTCCCCCAGCCAGCGGTCCAGCCAGCGACCGATGTCGGCGATCATCTCGCCGACGACCGCGTGCCGCTCGAGGTAATCGCGCACCGCCGGTTCGCGCCCGCTCAGCGGGCGCAGCTCCGCCTCCCAGTGCGGATTGGGCAGGCAGCGCACGTCGAACACCACGTCGGCGTCTGGGGGAACCCCGTTCTTGTATGCGAACGATTCGATCAGCAGCACCATCGGCTGGTCGCCGCGACCGAGCCGCTCGTAGATCTCGCGCCGCAACTGGTGCACGCTCAACGACGAGGTGTCGATGAACACGTCCGCGTGAGCGGCCACCGGCATCAGCAGTTCCCGCTCGCGCCGGATCGCCTCGGCCAGCGACTGGTCGCCGCGGTGCAGTGGATGGCGGCGGCGGGTTTCTGAGTAGCGTCGGATCAGCGCCGACTCGTCGGCGGACAGGAAGATCACGCGGGTCCGCGGAATCCGCTCCCGGGTGCTTTTGAGCGTTTCGGGCAGCGCCTTCGGCGACTGAAGCTGGCTGCGCACGTCCAGCCCCAGCGCCATCGTGTCCAGCGCATAACCTTGCGAGTGCCCCTGGTCCAGCAGCGCGTCGATCAGGCCCAGCGGCAGGTTGTCCACGCAATAGATGCCGAGGTCCTCCAGCGTCTTCATCGCAACCGATTTGCCGGATCCCGACAGGCCGGTGACGATGATCAGCTCCTTGGGGCTCATCTTGGAGAACTTCCCGGCGAGAACACTACTCGGAGTCCGTTCCGTTGAGTTCGGTTTCGTGGCGGCTCAGAAACTCGGCGGCGGCGTCGTAGCCTTTCAGTTTCAGGTTGTGATTACGCACCGCGGCCTCGACCAGCACCGCCAGGTTGCGCCCGGGGGCGACCGGAATCGTGATCTTCGGGACCTGCAGATGCAGGATTTCCTGGGTGCTGACATCGCCGCGCAGGCGATCCATGTCGGCCTGCTGGATCGACTCGTGGTCGAGGATCTGCAGGTGCACGATCAGCTTCAGATACTTGTTCGGCTTGATCGCCGAGTCGCCGAACATCGCGCGGATGTTGAGCACCCCCAGGCCTCGCACCTCCAGGCAGTCCTGCAGCACCGGCGGGCAGGTGCCGTCCACGATGTCCGGGGCGATCAGGGTCATCAGCGGGGCATCGTCGGCGATCAGCCGGTGGCCGCGCGTGATCAGCTCCAGCGCCAGTTCGCTCTTGCCCGAGCCCGGATCGCCGGTGATCAGCACTCCGATCGAGAATACTTCCATGAACACACCGTGCACGGTGCTCGAGCGCGCCAGCTTGCGCGACAGAAAGTGCTGCAGGTGACCCGCGAGTTCGACTCCCGACTGGGGTGAGGTCCACAGCGGGGTGCCGGACTCGTTGGCCACTTCCAGCAGGTCGTCCGGGATCATCTGGGAATCGGCCACGATCAGCGCGGTCGGCTTCACCGAAACGATCTCGGCCACCGCCTCCCAGCGCTGGCGCGAATCGAGCCCGTCGAGGTAGTCGATTTCCTCGGTGCCGAGGATCTGGATGTTGTTCGGGTGAATGCGATTCAGGAATCCCGCGAGCGCGGGACGCAGCCGCTGGGTGACGCTGGACTCGACCGAACGGCCGCCGCCGTCCTGGCCCGCCTCCCAGCGTAGCTCGAAACGGTCTTTGAGCTGATCAAAGACTTCCTGCGCGGAGATCGACCGATTCATCAGGTGACGGTTTGACCCTGCCAGGACTCCAGCAGTTCCAACACCTCGCCGCTCGAGCCCGCGCGGCGCAGGCGCTCGCGATAGTCTGAGTCGGACAACATCTCGGCCAGTTGCGCCAGCAGTTTCAGGTGCTCGTCCTGGCACGCATCCGGCACCACAAGGGCAAAGAACAGGTCGACCCGCTGCTGGTCCGGGGCCTCGAACTCGATCGGGTCGGCCAGGCGGATCCAGTTGGCGATGTAGGCCGGGAAAAAATAGAGCGCGATGTAAAAACCGATCAACCCGGCGCCCAGCGCGATGCCGATCACGCCGCGCGATTTCACCCGATCGGTCATCACGCCGTCGTTCTTGATCCCGGGCAGCGTGGTCCCCAGGCGCGACAGGAACAACAGCAAACCGCCCAGCGCTGCCAGGCCGACGCTACCG
>JBFJNB010000084.1:0-8557 GCA_041633655.1 Lysobacterales bacterium
CCTGGGTCGTGCACGTCAGGCACGGGCACGAGGGCGAGTTCGAGGCCGCGTTCAAGGCGCACGTCGAGGCGCGCAAGGCGGCCGGGGATCCGCGCGCGTGGCAGGTGTACACACCGGTGGTCGGAGAGGACTTCGGTCACTACGTGATTCGCTCGTGCTGCTTCGAGTGGGCCGATCAGGATGCCTACGAGGCGTGGTCGCTGGAATCCAAGATGGGCGACCATTGGAACCAGAACGTACACGCGCACGTGAAGCGCTACGCGCACTACCTGAACCTGATCGATTTCGAGAACAGCCACTGGCCCCAGGACGTGAAAGCCAATTTCGTCGGGGTCACTGTCTGGGACGTCAAGCCCGGCGGTTACGGGCCGATGAGCGCGGCCAGGGTCGCGCTGAGCAAGGCCGCCAAGGAGCACGGCTGGACGCGCCACTGGTCGTGGTCGGAATCGGTCGGCGGTCAGGGCGCCCTGATCATCGCGAGCCCGTATAAGAACTATGCCGACATGGCACCGCCGGAGCCGAGTTTCTTCGACTTCGTATCCGAGAAGCTGGGCGCGGAGGAAGCGCAGAAGCTGTTCTCGGAATTCTCGAGCAACCTGAGCCCGGGTACCTACACCGTCTACCGGCACCGCGCGGACCTGTCGATGGCGCCTGCCGAGGAATAATCGGCTTAGATAAAAAGACCGATCACGAAGAATCCGATCATCGCCGGTACGCCGGCGATGATCGCGTAGGGTAGCTGCGTGCGCACGTGCTCGATGTGGTCGCTTCCGGCCGCGAGCGAGGAAATCACCGTGGTGTCGGAAATCGGCGAGCTGTGGTCGCCGAAGATGCCGCCCGAAAGCGCCGCGGCGACGAACGGCCCCGTCGGCGCGCCGAACGCCTCCGCCACCGGGACCACGATTGGGATCACGATCGCGAACGTCGACCAGCTTGAGCCGATCGAAAACGCCACCGCCGAGGAAATCAGGAAGACCGCCGGCAAAAGCCACTGCGGCTCGGCGCCGGCCGGGACCAGCGAGGCGATGTAACGGCCGGTCTGAAGTTCGCTGGCGATGTCGCCGAGCGCGAACGCGAGCAGCATCACGATCGCCATCGGCAGCAGGTTCTTCGCGCCGCTCAACACGCTCGTTTTTTCCTTCAATACCCCGCGCTGGCCGCGCGCCACCGCGATCAGCCAGGCCACGATGAGCGCGCTCAGCGCGGCCCACAGCACGCTGGTCGAGCCGGAACCGCGCTTTAGATCGCCGTCGCCGGTAATCCAAAGGCCCAGCGGCATCACCACGATCAGCACCAGCACCGGGACGATCATGTTGATCGCCCCGCCGCGCGGAGCCGCCGGGTCGTCGTCCTCGTCGCCCGCGCGCGGCCGCGCCGCCGCACGGCGCTCCGCGGCGCGCATCGGTCCGAAGTCGAGCGAGAACGCGACCGTGGCGCCGGCCAACAGCACCGCGAAGATCGCGTACAGATTCAGCGGCACGGCCACCAGCAGCACCGCCAGCGGATCGGCCACTCCGGCTGAGCTCAGAAGCCCCATGTTGTACGCGCCCCAGGCGTTGAGCGGGATCAGCATGCAAATCGGTGCCGAGGTCGAGTCGATCAGGTAGGCGAGCTTTTCGCGCGCGCGGTTGAAGCGGTCGAACAGTGGTCGCGCCACCGATCCGGCGACCAGCACCGTGATGTTGGACTCGATGAAGATCACCACCCCGAGCAGGAACGCGAGCCACTCGGAGCGCTTGCCCGAGTCGATCCAGCCGCGGCTTCGAAGATACGCGATGAAGCCGCGCATCCCGCCGGAGTCGGTCATCACCGCGATCAGCGCGCCCATCACCAGCGTGAACAGGATGACGTTGGCGCTGGAGGCGCTGGCGAACACGCCGACGATGCCGCCCACGGTGTCGGCCAGCCCCGCACCCAGCGCGCCGCCGGCGGCGATCACGTAGCCGGCCGCTACCCCGGCCAGCAGCGACCCGTAGACCTGGCGGGTAATCAGCGCCAGCCCGATCGCGATCAGCGAGGGCAGAACGGACAGAAACGACGGCTGGTCCAACGGCGCGGCTCCACTGGGTGAGTTGGCCCAAGAATCGCACCGGGGCGCGGTAATTGAAAGCCCGCGCCGCAGTCCGCGGCGCGGGCGTCAGCTTATTGGACCCGAATCGGAATGTAGGTCGCGTTGTTCCACTCGACGGCCTCGGAGATCGCGTCGTCCTCGTCCACGATCACGCCGAGCCAATAGTTCTGGTTGGCGTTCAGGTCGTTGGGTATCACCAGCGTCTTGGTGGTCGTATAGACATTGCCCCGTCCGAGGTCGAACCACGACCCGCCAATCCGGCGGTCCCAGGTCGATATGTAATCGTTGGTGGACACGTAATACCCGACCTTGACGCCGCCGTGGAAGTTCTTGCCGTTGTTCTCGTAGGTGAACTCGGCGCGCACGGTCTGCCCGCGGTTGACCCGATACCCGGTCTCGCCGTTGACCGTGAAGGTCGGCAGATTGCCGCCGGAGGAGTTGTAGACCCGGGTCTTGGTGTGATCCGAGTACTCCCCGGAGGCACCCGAGTACTTCCAGTGCACGACACCCAGATCTTCCCAGCTCCCGGAGCGCGCGCCGTAAAGGAAGACCGACCCGTCGGCGGCGTCTTCACCCAGATAGGCACGGGCGGTGGAGCCGTTGACGTGGATGTGCTCGAAGTCGGTGCCCATCACGTTGTACTCATAGTTGACGTGGTTGATCTTGAGGCCATGACCGAACTCGTGCACGGCGGTGGTCTGCAGCGGACGCAGGCTGCCGGTGTAGCGAATCAGCGAGGACTTGCTGGAATTGGCGGTCCACTGCCACGGGGTGCCGTAGTCGAAGATCACGTCGACCTCGTCCATGTGCACGTGATCGCCGAAGAACCAGTAGCAGGTCCACCAGGAATAGGCGATCGCCGGCGCGCCCTTGAGGATCGAGCCAGTATCGCCCCACACCTCGCTTTGACCGTTGTCGCGACCGACGCCGCCAGATTCCGACGTCAGCGAGTAGCGGAACTTGCTCGGGTTGAGGTTGAACTTGTTGACGCCGTCGCTGAGCCCGTTGTACCAGTAGCCCGCGGGGAAACTGACCGAGTTCCCGCGCAGGGTCTTGGAGTTCGAGCCCCACTTGATCTTCTCTCCGAGGCAGGTCTTGTAGCCGAAGGCGAATGCCTGTCCGGTGGCGATCAGCGCGATGGCGCCGATTAAAAGGATTGCCCGTTTCATGATGATCTCTCCGTCAAATTCGATTTGCCTGGGTTATCGCTTATTCCCGAGAACCGGGTTGAAGTCGCGCTCACGAGCCGCCTCGAGCTCGGCCATCTCCTCTCTGGTGGGCCGGGCCACAGCGGTCAGCGCTTCTTTCGGCTCCTCCGGCGCTCGCACGCGCGCCGCCTCGGCGTAGATCGGTGCGTCGGGATCGAAGCTCTGGAGCGTCCGCGGTGGGCGCTGGACACGCTGCACCATCGGCGCGATGGTGGCGGTGAACTGCTCGATCGCAATCGGTCCCTCGGGGATTTCCTCTGGGGTGGTTGCGATCGCGCCTACCTGGGCGCGCTCCAGCTTGGTGGACCGACGGTCCTTGATGTCCGCCCGGCGCGCGGTGGCCGATTTGGGGTCCACCCTCACGTCGGCCGAGGGCTTGAGCCGGGTGGCGGTCTTGGGCTCGCGGTCGAGGTCCTTTTCGGTGCCCGGCGGCGAGACGTCGATCAGCACCTTGAGCTCTTTCGGGGCCTCCGCCTGGTAGCGCCGGCGCGCCTCGTCGATTGATTCGCCGCGGGCCTCGATCAGCTTGCGCACCTCCGGATTCTGGATCAGGTCGTCGAAGGCCGGGGCCGGATAGCGAAACACGCGAAACGCCTCGGGCGGGGTGCCGCGCGCGATTGCCCGGTTCTGGTCAAACGCCCTGACCGGCGAACCCTTGGCGTTGTAGACACCGCCGTCGAGGATGCGAAAGCGTCCCCATTCGCAATGCACCAGGGCGCAGCCCTCGGCCCCGTTGCCGGTCACGAACAGCAGGTCCTGCTCGCCGGGCTGGAACTGGGGTACGCCGCTGACGTCGAGGAACCGCCCGCGACCGTCCGAACCACCGATGAAAACCATCGAGAACGTCTTGTCGCGGACCTCGCCGCGCAGGACGTCCTGGATCGAATAGGTCACCACCGTGTGCGGCAGGGCCACCTCGTCCTTGGAACGCGGCCGCGACATCCGATAGTCGACCCGTGAGACGCGACCGATGAAGACCAGGTTGGCCTGGTCGGCAAGGGACGCGATATCGCTGATTTGTCCGCGGTCGTAGGAGCCATGGGCCAGCGCGGCCCCGGCGATCCCGACTCCGACTGCGACCAGCGTCGCGAGAAAGATGAGTTTGGCGTTAGGCATGAGCACACCTCCGAATCGGTAGCTGGGCGGAGGTGCGGGCGCGTGAGGGATGGGTCGGAGTAAGCACCGCCATCCTGAGTTTGGGCTGATCCCATGCCCCACAACATTCGGCTGAACTCCAGCGCCTGCACCTCCATCATTGCTGGCGGCGCTCACATTGCGATGTTAAGGCTCGGCCGCTGACATGCCTTGACGCCGCTCAAAAATGAAGACGGATCGGCTCGGCACGCTCAGGCAGCGGATCGTGAAGATAAACGGGAAGACCGACAGAATCGACGGGTGGGGCAAGGGCGACACCGCCGGCGAGGCACCAGCGACAGAATCGCATTGCCGCGCCCGGATTGAAAGGCCGAACGGTGGGAGAAACCCAGCCCCCACGCCACGATCAACTAGACAGCCGGCGGGAGAAGGCCGATGGCCACGCATTCGATCGCATTCTGGAATCTGGAGAACTACTTCGACATGGAGAACGCGCCGGCATCGCGGCGGCCCGACAAGGTCAAGCGCGCGATCGGCAAGGACATCGTCGGGTGGACCCCGCAGTTGCGCGATCAAAAGCGCGACCAGCTCGCCAAGATCATCGCCCAACTCAACGGCGGTCAGGGGCCCGATCTGATCGGCGTCTGCGAGGTCGAGAACCGGTTCGTGATGGACCGCCTGGCCGCCGCGGCCGGCGGCCTGGCCGGGCGTCCCTACTCGGTGGTCCACGCCGATACCCGCGACAACCGCGGGATCGACGTGGCTTTCCTGTTCGATCCGCAGAAATTCTCCGTGGTCGACAAGTTCAGCCATTTCGTGATGCGCCGCACCGCGACCCGCGACCTGCTGCAGGTGAACTTCCGGACCGCGGCCGGGCGGCTGCTGGTCGTGATCGGTAATCACTGGCCCTCGCGCAGCGGCGGGGCGCCGAGCGAGTCCGCGGGTTACCGGGCGATCGCCGGGGAGACGCTCGCGTACTTCCATCGCCGGATCTGGGAAGTGCACGGCAACGACACCCCGGTGCTGGCGATGGGCGATTTCAACGACGAGCCGCAGGACGAATCGCTGATCAAGTACGCCGACGCGTGGCGCTGGAGGACCAAGGTCAAGAACGCCACCAGCCCGAAATTCCTGAACCTGATGTGGCCCGCCCTGGGGGCCGCGCAGGCCAGCTACGTGTACGACGGGTTCGCCAACGTGCTCGATCAGTTCCTGGTCAACAAGAACCTGCTCAAGACCACCTCGCCGATCCGCGCCGATCTGGCCTCGGTCAAGATCGAGGATTTTCCCGAGATGAAATCGGACGGCACCTATCCGGCCCCGATCCGCTTCGGCGGCATGGGCAAAGCGGTGAACACCAACGGCTTCAGCGACCACTACCCGATCAGCATGACCATCACCGAGAGCTGACCGGGTGCGCTATCATCCGGGCCGATGAAGTCCGTCGCCGGAGATCTGCGCCTTTCCGCCACCGACCTGGCCAATCACCTGGCCTGCCGCCATCTGACCGAGCTGGACCGGGCGTGCGCGCGCGGTCGCATCGAGCCGCCGCCGTTTCATCGCCCGCTGACCGAAATCCTGGAGCAGCGCGGCGAACTGCACGAGCAGCAATACCTGGAGCGGCAGCGGGCGCAGGGCCGGGAGGTCGTAATGGTCGGCGTGGGCGCCGGGGCGGAAGCCACCCGGGCCGCGATGAAAGCCGGCCGGGAGCTGATCGCGCAAGCCCCTCTCGAGCTGGGCCGCTGGCGCGGGGTCGCCGACGTGCTGCGGCGCCTCGAGGCGCCGAGCGAGCTCGGCGAGTGGTCCTACGAGGTCGTCGACACCAAGCTGGCGCGCCAGACCCGCGCCGGGACCATCCTGCAGTTGTGCGTTTATTCCGAGATCCTGAGCCGGATGCAGGGCCGGCTGCCGGATCGGTTTGAGGTGGTCACGCCGATCGACGAGGAGTCCTACCACACGCGCGATTTCATGGCCTATTTCCGCCGGATTCGCGCCCAGCTCGAAGGGGCGGTCGGAGCCGGGGACGCGCGGCACTATCCGGAGCCGGTCGAACACTGTCAGGTCTGCCGCTGGTGGAAGCACTGCGACGAGCGCCGCCGCGCCGACGACCACCTGTCGCTGGTCGCGGACCTCTCGCGCTCGCAGCGCCGGGAGCTGGCCGAACACGAGATCACGACCCTGGCGCGGCTGGCCGAGGAGCCGTTGCCGCTCGGGTGGAGACCCAAACGCGGGAGCGTCGAGGCGCTGGAGCGGGTCCGCGAACAGGCGCGGATCCAGCTCGCCGGGCGGGTCTCGGGCGAGCCGGAGCACGAGTTGCTGCTCCCGGTAACCGAAGGCGCAGGGCTGGCGAGGCTGCCCGAACCGAGCCCCGGCGACGTGTTCTTCGACATCGAGGGCGATGCCTTCGTCGGCACCCAGGGGCTCGAATACCTGTTTGGCTACGTGCTGATCGACGCGCGCGGGCGACCGGAGTACCAGCGCCAGTGGGCGCTCGATGCGCGCGCGGAAAAACGTATGTTCGAGCAGTTCATGGATTTCCTGAGCCGCCGCATCGAACGCTTCCCGGACCTGCATGTTTACCACTTCGCGCCGTACGAGCCGAGCGCGCTGAAGCGCCTGATGGGCAAGCACGCGACCCGCGCCGAGGCGCTGGACGAGCTGCTGCGCGCCGAGCGCTTCGTCGACCTGCACACGGTGGTGCGCCAGGGCCTGCGCGCGAGCGTGGAACGCTATTCGATCAAGGACCTGGAACCCATTTTCGGCTACGTGCGCGAGATCGACCTGCGGGAGGCCACCGAGGCGCTGCGCGCGGTCGAGTGGCCGCTGGAGCTGGCAACAACCGACGACATCTCCGCGGAGGCGCGCGCCAAAGTCGAGGGCTATAACAAGGACGACTGCATCGCGACGCTGCGCCTGCGCGATTGGCTGGAGTGGCGGCGCCTGAGCCAGATCGCGCAGGGCACCGAGATTCCCCGCCCGGTGGTTTCGGACAAGGAAGCGAGCGAGGAGATCAGCGCCTGGCTGGAGCGGATCCGCGCGCTGGCGGCGCGGTTGACCGCGGGCCTGCCGGAGGATCCGGAGCAGTGGACCGAGCCTGAGCGCGCGCGCTGGATCCTGGCGCACCTGCTGGAGTATCACCGGCGCGAGGACAAGGTCGTGTGGTGGGAGTATTTCCGGCTGCGCGAGCTGCCGCCGGAGAACCTGGTGGACGAGAAAGCCGGGCTGTACGGACTGGAGTTCGTCGGCGAGATCGAGGGCGGCACCGCGAGGTGCCCGATCCACCGTTACCGGTTCCCGCGCCAGGAGTACGACCTGCGACGCCATTCGGAACTGCACTCCGGCGAGGACGAGATCGGAACCCTGCTCGAGATCGATCACGCGGCGCGCACGATCGATGTCAAGAAACGGCAGCGCGAGCGCGACACCCACCCGGTTGGCGTTTTCGCGTTCAAGCGGGTCGGGGCCAAGCCGATCGAGCAGGCGCTGGAGCGGCTCGGCGAGTGGGTCGCCGACCACGATATCGATGCGCCGGGCAGCCATCGCGCCGCGCGTGATTTGCTGTTGCGCCTGCCCCCGCGGCTCGGGAGCCCGCCCGGCGGAAAGCTACGGCGCTCGGGGGAGGACATCCTGGACGCGGCCACGCGACTGGCGACGGATCTCGACTGTGGGGTGTTGGCAGCCCAGGGCCCGCCCGGCTCGGGCAAGACCTTCACCGGCGCGCGGGTAATCTGCGAGCTGGTGGCGGCCGGCAAGACGGTCGGGGTCACCGCGGTCAGCCACAAGGTCATCCGGAATCTGCTGGACAAGACCGTCGAGGCGGCGGGAGAGACCGGGCTGGCGGTCACGGTCGCGCACAAGATCCGCTCCGACGAAGAGCCCGAACCGGGGCCGATCCTGCAGCCGACCGGCAACCCGGAAACGGTGGAACTGATTCAATCAGGGAAGGCGCAGGTCATCGGCGGCACCGCGTGGCTGTGGTCGCGCGAGGAACTGGCCGAGTCGGTCGACGTGCTGGTGGTCGACGAGGCCGGACAGATGTCGCTGGCGATGGTGCTGGCCGCGGCCCAGGGCGCGAAGAACCTGATCCTGCTCGGCGACCCGCAGCAGCTCGAACAGCCCCAGCAGGGCAGCCACCCCGACGGCACCGCGTGCTCGGCGCTGGAACACCTGCTGGATGGAAAAC
>JBFJNB010000085.1:0-8453 GCA_041633655.1 Lysobacterales bacterium
CCAGCCGCGCCATGGTGCAGTAGTCCGCGTATCGGGCGTGCGGGCTGCCCGGTGACCGCGTTCACATAACCCACCGTTGCAACCCCTATACTGAGCCATCGAGCCAACACCGGAGAGCCTCGATGCGGCGGATGATCATCGGTATCGCCCTCATGCTTGTATACGCCTTCGCGCAAGGCGGCGGCGCGGCGCTCGACTCCCGGCTGGAACTGATTACCGGCGGCCTGGCTCAACCGCTCGCGGCGCGCCACGCGGGCGATGGCTCGGGAAGGATGTTCGTGGTCGAGCAGGACGGCACGATCCGGATCGTCACCCGCGCCGGTCGCCTGCTGCCGGACCCGTTTCTGGATCTGTCGATCGAGACCGGGCTCGGGCTGACCAACTCGAGCGGCGAGGGCGGTCTGCTCGGACTCGACTTCCACCCCGACTACGCGACCAACGGATTTTTTTACGTAAACTACACCACCCTTCCGCCACCCGGCCAGACCATCGTCGAGCGCTACCAGGTGGATCCCGGCAACCCGAACCTGGCCGACCAGACGTCGGGGCTGGTCCTGATCACGATCGGCCAGGATTCCGGCAACCACAACGGCGGCGACATCCATTTTGGCCCCGACGGGTATCTGTACGTTGGAATGGGCGACGGCGGCGGCGGCGGCGACCCCAACGACCGCGGGCAGGATATGACCAGCCTGCTCGGCAAGATGCTGCGGATCGACGTCGACAACCCCGGGGCCAACGGCGCCAATGCCTGCGGCCCGGCCGCGAACTACGGGATCCCCGCGAGCAATCCGTTTCTGGGCGACGACGGGATTTGCGACGAAATCTGGGCCTCGGGCCTGCGCAATCCGTTCCGGTTCAGCTTCGACGCGCTGACCGGGGACCTGTTCATCGGCGACGTGGGCCAGAATCTGTGGGAAGAGATCGATTTCCAGCCGGCGGCCTCGCCGGGCGGCGAAAACTACGGCTGGGACTGCCGCGAGGGCGCGCACGACTACCCCGCCTCGGTCGATTCCCCGGGCGGCCCGGCAGCGTCCTGCGCGGCGATGCCAATGCTCACCGACCCGATCCTGGAATACTCCCACGCCAGCGGCTGTTCGGTCACTGGCGGCTACCGCTACCGCGGCCCCTACCAGAGCGCCGCGGGCCTGTACTTCTACGGGGACTACTGCGCCGGCGACATATTCACCGGGGCCGAAGCCTCGGGCGTGTGGACATCCGCACTGCTACCCGACCCCTACGTCGACCAGCACGGCAGCACGGTTAACTTGAACCTCGCGCTCACCGCGTTCGGTGAGGACGAAGATCTGAACCTCTACGTGGTCCAACGCAGCGGCAACCTGTACCGCTACGGGCAACTCATCCAGGCCAACGGCTTCGAGGATTAGTAGGCATCATTTTCGGCATCTTTTGATGTATAATCTGATGCGAGAATTCCAGTGGAAGTAACGATGAGAACCACCCTCAATATCGACGATGAACTGTTGATCAAAGCCCAGCGCCTGACCGGATTGACCGGCAAGGCCGCGCTGGTGCGCGAGGGACTCAAAGCGTTGATCGAGCGCGAGAGCGCGCTCCGGCTGGCCAAGCTTGGTGCGACCGAGCCGCAACTCGAGTCGGTGCCCAGGAGGCGGCCTGACCCAGCATGATCCTGGTCGACACCTCTGTCTGGGTCGACCACTTGCGAACCGGCAGCCAGCCGCTGGCAGAACTGCTAAGCGACTTCTTGGTGCTGACCCATCCGTTCGTGATCGGTGAGCTGGCGTGCGGGAGTATCCGCAACCGCGGTGAAGTGCTGCGACTGCTCACCGACCTGCCTCGAGTCGAACCAGCCACTGACGCGGAGGTGCTCTTTTTTATCGATCAACACCGGCTGATGGGGCGCGGCATTGGCTATGTCGATGCGCACCTGCTGGCGGCGGTTTCTTTGTTGGGACGGGCTTCGCTGTGGACCCGCGACCTCCGTTTGGATGCGGCAGCCCGGAAATTGGGACTGGCGCACCGCGTCTGATCGGTTAGCCGCGTTCGGACAGGACCAGCACCTGGTACCCGGCTTCCTGAACCCGGCGCTTGACCGAGTCCATCTCGCGCACGTCGCTATAGGGGCCAACGCGTACCCGGAACCAGTCCTGGTTGTTGATCTTGACCGGCGTGATCGTGGCGATCAGGCCGAGGAACGCCAACTCCGCCTTGGCCTTCTCGGCGTCCTGCGGCTGACGGAACGAACCGACCTGGAGCAGGTACGAGCCCGGGCGCTGCTCCTCGCGGCGCAACACCCGCTCCTGGATCTCGGCGTCTGGGATCACGACCTCCATTTCCGGCAGCACGGTGTAGAAGTCGTACTCGCTGCGCGGCGCCGGCGGCGGCGCGGCCAGTTCGGCCAGCTCGGCCGGTTCCTTGGTCGAGTCGGCGCGCGGCTGGGGCAGATCGGCGCCGCCGTGCGGGCGCCACAGCCCTGCCGTGACCACGAACACCACCAGGACCACGCCCATCGCCATGCCCAGCAGCAACCACACCCAGCCCGGAATCAGGCCACGCTGGTCGTCGCGTACCGCCTGGCGCGTCCGCGTCGTTGTCCGCCGTCTAGCCATCGCCCGGCTTGCTCACATCGTCTCCGGGGCTGATACCCCGAGCAGTTCGAGCCCGTTGGCCAGGACCTGCTGGACCGCGGCGCCCAGGTTCAGGCGCGCGTTGCGCAGATCCTCGTCGTCGACCAGTACCTGATGGGCGTTGTAACAGGTGTGGAACTCCTGCGCCAACTCCCGCAGATAGTGAGCCACCACGTGAGGCGAGCGCTTTTCCGCGGCCGATGAGATCACGTCGGGATACTGCGCCAGCGCGCGCAGCACCGCCGCCTCCTGCGGCTCGGCGAGCTGCTCCAGCGCCGCCTCGCCAATCGCCTGGTTGTAGGTCCAGCCCTTTTCCTCGAGTTTGCGGAACATGCTCGCGACCCGCGCGTGCGCATATTGGATGTAATAGACCGGGTTGTCCTGGGACTGCGACTTGGCCAGGTCCAGGTCGAAATCCAGGTGCTGCTCGTGGCTGCGCATCACGTAGAAGAACCGCGCCGCGTCGGTGCCGACCTCCTCGCGCAGCTCGCGCAGGGTCACGAACTGACCGGCGCGGGTCGACATCGGCACCTTTTGCCCTTCGCGGTACAGGTTCGCGAACTGGACCAGGGGGATTTCCAGCACGTCCGGGTCCTCGCCCAGGCCGGATGCCGCGGCGCGCAGGCGCGCGACGTACCCGTGATGATCCGCGCCGAGCACGTAGATCGCCTTGTCGAAGCCGCGCTCGCGCTTGTTCAGGAAATAGGCGATGTCGGAGGCGAAGTAGGTCGTGCGGCCGTCGTCGCGCACGACCACCCGGTCCTTTTCGTCGCCGAACTCGGTGGCCTTGAACCATACCGCGCCGTCCTCGTCGTACGCGAACCCTCCCGCGCGCAGCTTCTCCAGCGCGCGCTCGACCGACCCGCTGGCGGCCAGTTCGTGCTCCGAAAACCAGGTGTCGAACTCGACGTTGAACTCCGACAGGTCGCCGCGAATATCGGCCACGATGGTGTTCAGCGCGGCGTCGAAACAGATCCGGTAGCGCGCCTCCCCGAGCAACTGCTGCGCGCGCCGGATCAGCGCGTCGATGTACAGCTCCTGATCGCCGCCCTCACTGCCGTCGGCCGGAAGGCCGTCGGTGATCTCGACCGGATTGACCCGCAGGTCGTCGCCGTGGCCTTTCCGGACCTCGCGCGCGATCTCGTAGATGTACTCGCCGTGGTAACCATTGTCGGGAAAGCGCACATTGGTGCCGCCCAGCTCCAGGTAGCGCAACCAAACGCTGGTTGCCAGGATGTCCATCTGCCGGCCGGCGTCGTTGACGTAGTACTCCCGGTGCACCTGGTACCCGTCGGCCTCCAGGATGTTGCTCAGGCTGGCGCCGTACGCGGCGCCGCGGCCGTGGCCGACGTGCAGCGGCCCCGTCGGATTGGCCGAGACGAACTCGACCGATACCTTGACCCCCTGGCCCTCATTGCCGTGGCCGTAGCGACGGCCGTGCTTGAGCACCTGGGTTACCACCGCCTGCAGCGAGTGCCGCGTCAGGAAGAAATTGATGAAGCCGGGGCCGGCCAGTTCGACTTTTTCGACGTGGCGCGAATGCAGCAGCCGGCTGACGATCTCCTCGGCCACCTCGCGCGGTTTGCGCCTGGAAGGCTTGGCCAGGGTCAGCGCGACATTGGAAAAGAAGTCGCCATGCTCGACCGAGCGGGTGCGCTCGACCGCCACCGGCACATTGACCTCGCGCGGCAGGCTGCCCTCGCGCCGCATGTCCAGCAGCGCCTGATCGATCAGTTCCTTCAGATGTTCTTTCAACTCGTGTCCCGTTCGTATCTAGATAGGTGCCGCACTATCCGCTCGTCCCGTACAGCGGATGCGGCGCCGGCAGATAATGATCGATCAGCAGGAACGAGAACAGCGCCATCAGGTACCACACCGAGTAGCTGAACACGCGCATCGCCAGCAGTTCGTCGTCGGTGCGCAGCAGCTTCAGGGCGTAATACAGGAACCCGGCGCCGAGGATCAGCGCCCCGAACAGATAAAACAGCCCGCTCATTCCGGTCAGATACGGCAACAGCGTGATTACCACCAGCAGCAGCGTGTAAAACAGGATGTGCAGGCGGGTGAACTCGACCCCGTGCGTTACCGGCAGCATCGGGACCCCGACCGCGGCGTAGTCATGACGCCGGTACAGCGCCAGCGCCCAGAAGTGCGGCGGGGTCCACACGAAAATGATCAGGAACAGGATGAACGCCGGCGGGTCCAGGGTGCCGGTGATCGCGGTCCACCCGAGCAGCGGCGGAGCCGCGCCGGCGGCGCCGCCGATGACGATGTTCTGCGGCGTGGCGCGCTTCAGATAGAGCGTGTAGATCCCCGCGTATCCAATCAGCGACACCGCGGTCAGCACCGCGGTCAGCGGATTGACGAACGCCACCAGGACGCCCAGGCCGAGGCCGCCGAGCACCGCGGCGAACACTCCGACCTCGCGCCCGCTCAACTGCCCGGTCGGAAGCGGCCGGTGCCGGGTGCGCACCATCCGTGCGTCGAGTTGGCGATCGAGCAGATGGTTGATCGCGGCCGCCGCGGCCGCGGCCAGCGCGATCCCGGCGGTGCCCCAGGCGAGCGGCGCCAGCGGGACCCACCCGGGGCTGGCCAGCAGCATCCCGACCACCGCGGTGAACACGATCAGCGCCACCACCTTGGGCTTGCAAACCTCGAGATATAGACCGACGCGGCTGCTCATGGCCGTGCCATTATAGGGATGCGGGGCGCGCGCGCGAGGGGGTCATGCGGCGGACCACAACCACCAGCACCAGCAGCAGCGCCGCGGCACCGCCGTTGTGGGCAGTGGCCACCGACAGCGGCAACTGCTCGACCACGTTGGCCACCCCCAGCGCGAGCTGAATCGCGAGCACCCCCAGCAGGACCACGGCCGCCGGCCGCCGGCCCCAACGCCACAGCAGCGCCGCGAGCAGCGACAGGTACACAGCCAGCACCAGTGCGCCCACGCGGTGGGCGAGGTGAATCGCGACCCGCGCGGGGTAGTCGAGCACGCCGCCGGAATAGTCGACCCCGATCTCGCGCCACGGCCGGAAGGCCTCGGCCAGGTCCATCGGCGGCCACCAGACGCCCGCGGTGCAGGCTGGGAATTCGGGGCAGACCGAGGCCGCGTAGTTGCTCGAAGTCCAGCCGCCGAGGACGATTTGACCGATCAGCAGGATCAGCCCAAGCCAAACCCATCGCCGCCGCCGGCGCGGTTCGCCCGGACGCCCCCCGGGCCCGAGCGCGAGCCAGCACAGCAGCGCCAGCGTCGCCATGCCGCCGATCAGGTGCGCGGTGACCACCGCCGGCAGCAGCTTCAAGGTCACGGTCCACATCCCGAACAGCGCCTGGACCGTGACCAGCACCGCGATCGCGAACGGCAGGACCAGCGGCTGCGCCGGATCGCGGCGCCGGCGCCAGGCCGCCGCCGCGGCAAGAAAATAGGCCGCCAGCAGCACCCCGCCGGCGAGATAGCGGTGCAGCATCTCGCGCCAGGCCTTGCCGACCTCGACCGGGCGCTCAGGAAACGCCGCGTTGGCCGCGTCGATCTCGTGCGGCGCCTGCGGCCAGGAGATCCGCCCGTAGCAGCCGGGCCAGTCGGGGCAGCCCAGGCCCGCGTGGGTCAGCCGCACCCAGGCGCCGACCACGACGACCAGGAAGGTCAGACCCACGGCGGCCCACGCCACGCGCCGATAGGTGGTCGCACTCATTGCGAACTGAACTTCGAGTACTTCAACAGCCGCTCGAGATCCTCCAGCACGTCGCTGGCCTGATAGTCCTCGGTATAGCGCAGCATCAGGTTGCCGAGCGGGTCGACCAGGTACAGCCCGCGCGCCGGCAGCGAGCGGGATCCGAGCGCCGCGGTGATCCGCCCGTCCGGATCTTCCAGCGCGGCCACCGATTCCGGCGGCGCGCCCGGCGCCCCCAGCGCCGCGACCGTGAGCTTCTCATCGAAGCGCCCGAGCCCGCGCCGCAGGCGCGCAAGCTCGTCGAAGCGCGCATCGCAGTCGACCCGACAGTTGACCGACACCAGGGTCCAGCGCAGGTGCCCGCGCTGGTCCTCCAGCAGCGGCACCCCCGCGACCGGCAGCACCGGCCGGATCAGGGTTCCGTGGTTGCGGGTCGCTTCCGGCTTCCAGTTGGACCACCGGCTGTTCAGGAACATCGCCGCCAGGACCGGTACCAGGAACACCGCCGCCAGCGCGATCAGGGTCAGGCGATTTTTGTTGCGGCGCTTCTCGTTCATGACCGGCGGCGAAACTGGAGGACCGAGGCGACGACCGCCACCGCGGCAGCCAGGCTGAACCACTGGAGCGCGTAGCCCCGGTGACGCTCGGGCGGCATCACCGCGGGACTGAAGTCTTGCACCAGGCGCGGATCATCCGGCCCCGGCTCCTCGGACAGCAGCAGAATCTGGGGGGCGAGCTCGGTTTGCAGCGCCAATGCCAGCGCGTCGCGCTCCAGATAAGGCACCAGTGGCGGCGCCGGGCCGCGGTAGTCGACCGTTCCCAGGCGGATGCCCGGGCGCGGGTAATCGCTGAGCAGGCCCTCGATCTCGACCGGCTCCGCGGGCACCTCGGGCACGCCGCCGCGCACCCGGCGCTCGGGGTCCAGCGGCAGCCAACCGCGGTTGACCAGCAATCGCGGTGGCCCGGCAGCCGGCTCGAACAGCGAGTAGACGTGCACGCCGAGGCGGCGCTCCAGGATCTGGTTGTCGAGCAGCACCGTGTAGTCGAGATAGCGCCCACTGATCCGGACCGGGGTATAGCGGGGTTGTGCCAGGTAGCCTTCCAGCGCCAGCGGCGGCGCGCCGGCGCCGGCGGTGTAAGCCGCCAGCAGCGCCTCCTTCTGGCGCGCCCGGTCCAGTTGCCACGCGCCCAGACCGACGAACCCGGCGCATGCGAACGCCGCGACGACCCAGAGCCCGGATGCACCCCAGGCGCTCACCGGCTCACCGGGTCGCCGCCGGGGCGATATACTGGCCCCATGTGGGTCAACGTCGTCATCATCGGCCTGTTGCTGTTCATCGTCGTCAATCTGGCAATGGGGCTGGTGTACATGCTCAGGGACCGCGGGCGCAGCGACCGGACCCTGAAGGCGCTGACCCGGCGCATCGCGATCTCGGTGGTGTTGTTTCTGCTGCTCATCCTCGGCATGGCAACCGGGATCGTGACCCCGCATCAGAACCCGCTGGGGCTCAGGCCGCCGGGGGCGGAATCCGGCTAGCGGGCTCCGCTACAAGATGTAGACGAATACAAACAGGCCCAGCCACACCACGTCGACGAAGTGCCAGTACCAGGCCACCGCCTCGAACGCGAAATGGTGGTCGGGCCTGAAGTGCCCCCGGATCGCGCGTGCGGTGATCACGCACAGCATGATCGCGCCAACGGTCACGTGCATCCCGTGGAACCCGGTCAGCATGAAAAACGTCGAGCCGTAGATCCCGGACGAGAGCTTCAGGTTGTAATCCTGGTAGGCGTGGATGTACTCCATCGCCTGCAGGTAGACGAAGCCGAAGCCGAGCACCACCGTGGCAATCAGCCAGCCGATGAGCGCGCGCCGGTGCTCGTGTTTCAGCGCGTGGTGCGCGAGCGTCACCGTGACCCCGGATGTAAGCAGGATCAGGGTGTTGATCAGCGGCAGCTCGAACGCCGGGATGATCCGGAAATCTCCGCCGACTTCTCCCGGTCCGTTGGTCGGCCAGGCGGCGTAGAACTCCGGCCACAGGAACTGCTGGGTCGCCAGTCCCGAGCCCTCGCCGCCGAGCCACGGCACCGCGAACATCCGGGCGTAGAACAATGCGCCGAAGAACGCGGCGAAGAACATCACCTCGGAGGCGATGAACCAGACCATCCCCATCCG
>JBFJNB010000086.1:0-8378 GCA_041633655.1 Lysobacterales bacterium
GCTGGGCGGCCCGGTCGGTTCGCTGGCCGCGCTCGCCACGCGCCTGGAAGACCAGGCCGCGGCGGCCGCGGTGCGCTCGCTGGAGCGCCACCGGTACGCGCCGGACCCGCCGCCGTGGCAGGGCACGCAGCTTGCCCGCGCGCTCGGCAGGCGCCTGCGCTTCAGGCAGCCCGAGCAACGCCGACGGGCGCCCCCGGGCGTGCTGCCGCCGTTGTACCCCCAATCCCGCTGACCGAGGGTCCCTGAGAGGAGTCGTGATGAACTTGATCTATGCCGGATTGTTCGCGCTGGTATCCGCCGGCACCGAATGCACACCCGTGACCGTTGTCGCCAACGCCGTGATCCACACCGTGGATCAGGCCCGGCCCCGCGCCTCGGCGCTGGCCTATGACGGCTGCGGGCGGATCCTCGCGGTCGGCGACGACGACGCGGTCCTGGCCGGCCGCGATGACGCGATGCGGATCGACGCGGGCGGGCGCACCATCGTCCCCGGCCTCATCGACGCCCATGCCCACCTGATGGGGCTCGGCTTCCAGTTGCTGCGGGCCGACCTCACCGGGGCCGGGACCAAGGCCGAGGCGCTCGAGCGACTGCGCCGCTTCGAGGCCACGCTGCCGGCCGAGGGCTGGCTGCTCGGGCGCGGGTGGGATCAGAACGACTGGCCGGAAAAGACCTACCCGACCCGCGCCGACCTGGACGCCGAGTTCCCCGAGCGTCCGGTCTGGCTGCGGCGCATCGACGGGCATGCCGGCTGGGCCAACTCGGCCGCGCTGGCCGCGGCCGACCGCGATTTCGGCGGCGACTGGCAGCCGGAGGGTGGACGGATCCTGCGCGACGCCGAAAACCGGGCCACCGGGGTGCTGATCGACCGGGCGATGGACCTGGTCGAGGCGGCGGTCCCGGCGCCGACTTCCGCCGAGCGCGAGGCCGCGTTGACCCAGGCGCTGGCCTACGCCGCCCGGGTGGGCCTGACCGGGGTCCACGACGCCGGCGTATCGGTCGCCGACTTCGAGCTGTACCGGCGGTTCGCGACCGGCGACGAGCTGACGCTGCGGGTCTACGCGATGACCGACGGCACCCAGGCCCTGTTCGAGACGCTGTGCCGCGATGGCCCGTTCATCGATGCGTGGCTGAGCGCGCGCTCGGTGAAACTCTACGCCGACGGGGCGCTCGGCTCGCGCGGCGCGGCGCTCAAGGCCGATTACTCGGACGATCCCGGCAACGCGGGCCTGCTGATCCAGCCGGTCGACGAGCTTGCCGCCCAGGTCGACCGGGCGATGCGCTGCGGGCTGCAGGTCAACACCCACGCGATCGGCGACCGCGGCAACCAGGTCGTGCTGGACGCGTACGCGGCGGCCGCCGGCAAGTACCCCTCCAATCCCGGGCGCCACCGGATCGAGCACGCGCAGGTGATCGCGCTCGAGGATCTCAAGCGTTTCGCCGACCAGCGCGTGATCGCCTCGGTGCAGCCGACGCATGCGACCAGCGACATGTACTGGGCCGAAGACCGGGTCGGGCCGGAGCGGATCCGCGGTGGCTACGCCTGGCAGCGCCTGCGCGAGCTCGGGGTGCCGCTGGCGCTGGGCTCGGATTTCCCGGTCGAAAAGCCCGACCCGCTGCTGGGGCTCTACGCCGCGGTCGCCCGCCAGGACGAGCAGGGCTGGCCGGAAGGGGGCTGGCACCCGGATCAGCGCCTGACCCGCGAGCAGGCCCTGTACGGGTTCACCCTCGGCGCCGCGTACGCGGCGTTCCAGGAAGACCAGCTGGGGTCACTGGAGCCGGGCAAGCGCGCCGATTTCGTCGTGCTCGGCGCGGACCCGATGACGGTGGCGGCCGAGCAAATACCGCGCATCGATGTGATCGCGACCGTGGTCGGCGGGCGCACCGTGTATCGCCACCCCGACGGTGGTTGGGCGGCGCCGCGATGAACCGACAGATCGTCATTCCGCTGTTCCCCCGGTTTACCGCGCTCGACGGGATCGGGCCCTACGAGGTGCTGCAGCGCATTCCCGAGCTGGACGTAACCTTCATCGGCCACCAGCGCGGGGTGGTCCGTTCCGACAACGGGATGCTCGGGATCCAGGTCGACGGCACCTTCGAGGAGTTCCCGCGGCCCGACGTGATCGTGTTTCCGGGCGGCCAGGGTACGCGCGCGCTGCTCGACGACGGACCGGTGCTCGAGTGGGTGCGCACGGCGCACGAAACCACGACCTTTACGACCTCGGTCTGCACCGGCTCGCTGGTCCTGGCCGCGGCCGGACTGCTGGACGGTTTGACCGCCACCACCCACTGGAGCGTGCTCGACCTGCTGGGGCGCTACGGCGCCACGCCGACCGGCGCCCGGGTGGTCGAGCACCTCGATGCCCGGATCATCACCGCCGCCGGCGTGTCCAGCGGCATCGACATGGCGCTGCGCCTGGTCGAGCTGCTGGTGGACCGTACCGCCGCCGAGGCGAGCCAGCTGATGATCGAGTACGACCCGCAGCCCCCGTTCGACGCCGGCGCCACCCACAAGGCCGGCGAAGCGGTCCGGGCGCGGGCCCTCGAGTACGCCGAGAAGCGCTTGTAGTCCGCGCGCGAGTGGCGCGGGTCCGGCATATGGCGGCGGAACAAGACAACCTCCAGTACTCGGAGCAGTACTCCGAGGAGGGATTCTGGTCCAAGCTCGCCGAGTACGCGCTGGCGGCCGGTTCGCAGGTGGTCGAATACGCGCTCAGACTCTACTACGCCGCCCAGGACCCCCGAACCCCGGCCTGGGCCAAGAGCGTCATCGTCGGCGCGCTGGGCTATTTCATCACCCCGCTGGACGCGATCCCCGATCTGGTGCCGGCGGTCGGGTACGCCGACGACCTCGGCGTGCTGGCGATGGCGCTCGGGACCGTGGCGATGTACATCACCCCCGAAATCCGCGCGCGCGCCGCGCAGAAAAAGCGCGACTGGTTCGGCGAGCCCGCCGGCGCACCGGGCAAAGCCGATCGGGGCTAGCGCAGGCCGAGTTCGCGCTTGATCTGGGTCGCCAGCGCCTCCGAGTCGCGGCGGCCCCTGAGCCCGGCGCCGAGAATGCGGGTTCGGCCATCGCGGGTCTCCAGCAGCAAACGGTAGTAGCGGCGGCCGAGCGACTCCATGCCCTGGTCGATCCGGATCTCCTTGATCTCGCCGCTGCGGAGCTCCCGGTCACCGCCCAGCAGACCCAGCCCGGTGCGCCAGCTCAGCTCGCCCGGGCGCACCCGAAGCTCGCTGCGGCGCAGCCACAGCTCCAGCGCGAACCAGCCGATCAGCAGACCCGCGAGCAGGAAGATCACGCCGAACCAGGTCGGGGCCTCCTCGGCCGCGATCATCAGCGCGCCGGCGCCGCCGAACACCACCGCGGCGCCGCTGGTCATCGCCGCGACCCCTTTGTGGCGGGCCGCACGAAAGCGATAACGGGCCGCGCCCGCGCGGGAGTCGCGCACGACCCCGGTGTGCTGCCAGTCGCCGCCGTTGGCGGGCGCCGCGGCGCGCGGGCGCTCCTCGGTTTTCGCCACCGCCCCCAGGTTCGAGATCGGCGCCAGCAGGTCGGCCGCGAACACCGGGACGTCGAAGCGCGCGGCGAAATCCACCCCGGGAACCGCGGCGCTGAATTCCAGCTTCCAGTGGATCGACGGGTTGGAGGCGGTGTCGGTCAAGGGCACGTCGGCCGGCAGCTCGAACCGTACTGGCACCCGCGCGCGGGTGGGACCGCGCAGGTCGATCCGCCGGTCGTCCTGCCACTCGATCGTCTCCCGGGTGCTGCGATTCTTGCCCGAGCCGCTGGTGCGCTTGCTGACGCAGCTCAGCGTCGCCTCCAGGTGGTCGGCGTCCAGACCCACCGGGACCCGCAACTCGCCGGCCACGATCCCGCCGGGGGTGGCGGGCAGCGGGTCCATCACGAACACCGATGCCCCGAAGCGACGCCAGCGCAGCACCGCGATCACGGCCCAGGTCGCCAGGCCGATGCCGACCAACGGAAACACGAAGCCGAGCGCGGCGACGTAGTTCCCGTTGTCGAACACCTCCCCCGGAAGCATGAACGCGACCGGGGTCGAGATCAGGTTCCAAAACACCGCGAAACCGACCGCGAACCACATCGTGGCCTTGGTCTGGCATTTGAGCTCGCCGCGGTCCCAGTCGGACTGCCAGCGCCACGGCTCCTGCGGGTGGCCGCGTTCGCGCCGCTGGGCGGCCTTGAGCTTGCGCATGCCGAACACGCCGAAGCCCATCACCACCGCGCCAACGCCCCCGAACAGCAGCGGAAACAGCATCATGAACGCGAACAGTCCCCAGCGCATGTTGCGGATCAGCACCGCCTCGGACGGGTCGTCGGGATCGACATAGGCGGTCAGCGGCTCGCCGGATTGACGGTGCCGCTCCAGCAGCGCGTGGGTCTGGTGGTGAAAGTCACCGATGTTGTCGCTGCCGGTGTCGAAAGACACCCGGGTGCTTTCGAAGGTCTGCCCGTCGATCTGGTAGCGGTAGCGGCCCGATACCGAGTAGGTGGTCGAGTCCTCGCCGTGGGATACGTTCAGCTCGGCGTTCAGGATGGTTGCGGCCACCGGAGTCCAGCCGCTGGATTGGATCGACTGGATCAGCGTGCTGATCGCGATGTACCCGGGGATCATCCCGGCCAGGAAAAAGACCAGTCCGAAAACGAACAGGCAGCCCCCGCCCAGTTTGCTGTCGCCGGTGCTGCTCATCGCCCTTTCAAGCGCTCCCACAAGGTCTCGATCTGGCGGTAATCGCGCGGCGAGGAGCGCAGCTCGCTCGCGGTGGGGCGCGGGTGCGGATTGCCGATTTCGCCAACCTTGAAACGAAACACGTAGCTGCCCTCCAGTCCCATCCGCAGGTCGCTGATCAGGATGTCGTCGCCCTCGCGACCGACCTTGTAAAAGCCCTTGGTAAACCACTTGAGGCGCTTGACCGGCCAGTGATCCTCGAGCCCGGCCAGCAGCGCAGAAGCGCTCGGATGGAGCTCGAAGACGACCCGCGGCCGATCGTCCAGCAGCGAATACCAGCCCTCGTAATAGCCGTGCTCGGCCATTGCCAGAATCCGCCACAGCACGGTGTTGAACGGGCTCGGGAGCGCCAGCAACCGGGTGTGTTCGATCCGCTGTTGGGCGAGCGATTCGCGCGCGAGCGCCTGCACGTGGAGCTTGGCCGCGAAGCTGAAACCGAGATACAGCGTGCTCAGGATCAGTCCGGCCGCGTTCAGCCGGCACGCCAGACGCGGCCGGCGGCGCAACAATACGACCGCGGCCACCCCGACCAGCAGCGGCAGCGTATAGGCCGGATCGATGATGAACAACGTACCCCAGCTCATCGGGGTCGAGTTCAGCGGCCAGAAGATCTGGGTGCCGTAAATCGTGAACGAATCCAGCAGCACGTGGGTTGCGAACGCGCCGTAGACCAGCAGGTACCAGCCGCGGCGGTGCGCCGCGTCGCGCGGATGGATCCGTTGGATCAGCCACACCAGCGCGGGCGTCAGCGCGGCAAGCACGAACAAGGAATGGCTGAACGAGCGATGGTAGGTGAAGTCCGCCACCGCCTCGCCCAATGGGATGAACACGTCCAGGTCCGGCAGCGTGCCGCACACCGCGCCCCAGAGCGCGGCCTTACGCCCGACCCGACGCCCGAGCACCGCTTCACCGACCGCGGCCCCGAGCAGGATTTGGGTGACCGAATCCAAGTCCTGGTGTCCTGTCTCGCAAACAACTTAGCGTTCAGCGCGCTCAGTTATACCAGAGCCGCGCCGGGAGAAAAGCCGGCGGCGCGCCCGGTGACGCATCAGCGGGCGATGTGCGATCATCGTGCGGTGGACACCTGGCTGTGCTGGCGCTGCGGCGCGGAGCTGAAAGAACTGATTCTGCCGGTCTCGCGGCGTGACGAGTGCCCGGAGTGCCGGGCCGAGCTGCACGCGTGCAAGCTGTGCAAGCACTACGCCGGCAAGCGCGCGAACTGGTGCCGGGAGGAGCGGGCGGAACCGCCGCGCGACCCGGAGGCCGCCAATTTCTGCGACTATTTTCATCCCCGCACGAACGCCTACGCCGCGCCAGGCGCCTCCGCGGACGACCAGGCGCGGGCCGCGCTGGATGCGCTGTTCGGCGGCGGCGCCCAACCGGGCAGTGCGGACGACGACCCGCTGGATGAGCTCAAACGCCTGTTCGACGAACCCTCGAAAAAAGACCCCTGACCCCATCCTCTCGTCAACCGTTCGGTCACCGCCGCGTTGATAACGGGTAACCCACGACGCAACAGGAGTCGACGATGAAACGATGGATCCTGACCCTGGCCGCCCTCGGATTTTCAGTCCCGGCGCTGGCGGGCGCACCCTCGCAACGGGTCGACGCGCGCCAGCACGCGCAGGCGCACCGCATTGCGCACGGGGTTCACAGCGGTGCGCTGACGCCCGCGGAGACGGCGGGCCTGGTGCACCAGCAGCGCCACATCCGCGCCGCCGAGCGCTTTTTCGAGCGCGACGGCCGCCTCGGCCACCGCGAGCGCCACGCGCTGGGGGCGATGCAGGACAGCGCCAGCCGCCGCATCTACCGCAAGAAGCACAACCGCCGTAACCGCGGCTAGCGAGCCACCATTCAGGATCCGGTCAGTGTTACCGTGACCTGGGTCCGCTCGCCGTCGCGGACGAAATCGACCGTGACCCGGTCCCCGAGTTCGTGGCGCTCGAGCGCGTCGAGCAGGTCGGAGCTGTCGCGGATCTCTCGTCCGGCCACCGCGACGATCACGTCGCCCGGGATCACGCGGCCGTCGCGCAGCACCCGCACCCCGCGCAGGCCCGCGCGTTCGGCGCCGCTGCCGGGATCGACCCGCAGCACCGCTACCCCTTCGATTCCCAACTGGGCGGTGATCCGGGCGCTGATGTCGTCGTCGATGCGGATCCCGAGCGCCGGGCGAATGTAGCGACCGTGCGCGATCAGCCGCGGCACGACCCAGTTGACCGTGTCCACCGGGACCGCGAAACCGATCCCGGCGTAGGCCCCCGAGGGGCTGAAGATCGCGGTGTTGATCCCGATCAGGCGGCCGGCCGAGTCGATCAACGGCCCGCCCGAGTTGCCGGGGTTGATCGCCGCATCGGTCTGGATCAGGTGCTCGATCTGGCGCCCCCGACCAGCCGAAATCGACCGGTCCAGGGCTGAGATGATGCCGGTGGTCAGCGTGTAGTCCAGACCGAAAGGGTTGCCGATCGCGAGCACCTTCTGCCCGACCCTCAGATCGGCGCTGGTGCCGATCGGGATCGGCACCGGCTGGCGTGTGCCGACGCTGATGCGCAGCACCGCCAGGTCGTGCTCGACCGAGAAGCCGACCAGGGCGGCCTCGAACACGCGCCCGTCGTTCAGGTGCACCCGGGCCCGCTCGGCCCCCTCGACCACGTGGTAGTTGCTGACCACGTGACCGTTGTCGTCCCAGACGAAGCCCGAGCCGGTACCGCGCGGCACTTCCAGCACGTTGCGGGTCCAGAAGTCGACGCGTCGCTCCAGGGTCGTGATGAACACCACCGACGGGCTGATCCGCTCGAAGATCTCGATCGTGGACTGCTCGTCGGCGGTCAGCGCCCCACGCGAGGTCACCTGGCGCGGCTCGGCCTGGGCCGCGATCGCCCAGTCCTGCAGCCGCGGGTACAGCATGATGCCGAGGGCCGCCGCCAGCAGCACGAGCAGCCAGGTTCGAGTCGTGACCATCGCGTTATTGTGCCGTCGCCGCGGGGCGCCCGCCAGCGCCCTGATCGCCCCGACGATGCGGCCGCGACGGCGGCCCGCTATCATAGGCGCCGGATTCGCCGCGGAGCGGCGGACCTCACCGAACGATCAGTGACAGCGGGCCGCCCGATGCTTTGGGTGTTACCGGCTTGAGGAGACCCTTCGCGATGATTGCCGCCAACGACCCGGAGCTCAAGAGCTGGGTGGAAATGCCCAGGATGAGCGATTTCCCGATCCAGAACCTGCCCTTCGGCATCTTCCGCCCGCCCGGCAAGCCACCGCGGGCCGGGGTTGCGATCGGCGCGTATGCGCTGGACCTCCAGGTACTGGCCCGGGCCGGAATGCTGGCCTCGCTCGGCTTTCCGCGTGCGTGCTACGGGACTCGCCACCTGAATCCGCTGCTGGAAGTCGCCGGCAAAACCGGCATGCGCGCGCTCCGGCAGCGTCTGTCGGATCTACTCCGCTCCGGCAACGGCGAACTGCGCGACCAGCCCGCGCTGCGCGGCGCCGCGCTGCACCCGCTCGATCACGTCGAAGTGCTGATGCCGGTCAGGGTCCCGGACTACACCGACTTCTATTCCAGCGAGCAGCACGCGTTCAACGTCGGCTCGATGTTCCGCGACCCCGACAACGCGCTGCTGCCCAACTGGA
>JBFJNB010000087.1:0-8234 GCA_041633655.1 Lysobacterales bacterium
ATCGATTCGGCGATGTTGTTGTTGCCGCGCCAGTCGGTGGCCCGCTCGGCGTACGTGAACTGATCCATGTAGTGTCCGCGCAGCTCGCGCGCCAGGCGCTGCGACTCTGCGTAAATGTCCTCGGCCTCGACCAGGTGGCAGCGGCCGCCGTAGAACGCGATCTGCTCGATTTTCGAATGCGAGGTCTCCCGTGGCACCACCGCCACGAACGGCAACCCGAGCAGCCGGGCGAAGTAGGCCTCGGAAATGGCGGTGTTGCCGGAGGAGGCTTCGATCACCGTGGTCCCATCGTGGATCCAGTCGTTGCACAGACCGTACAGATACAGGGAGCGCGCGAGGCGGTGCTTGAGGCTGCCGGTAGGATGGGTGGACTCGTCCTTCAAGTACACTCGAACAGCACTCAAGCCCGGGATGTCAAGGCGGATCAGGTGGGTGCCCGCCGAACGGTTGAAGTCGGCCTCGATGTGTTCGATCGCACGCTCCGACCAGGCCCGGTCGGAAGCGATGCGGGTGGTTTGCGGCTCATGCAGCATTCGGGCTAGGCTGCCGGCAGGTAGTCCGAAACTTCCTGCTCCAACCCCTCCTCGTCGGCCAGTTCCAGCGCCTTGCCGTGGACCGAAATCAACCCGCGCTGCTGCAGCGCGGTAAAGCTGCGGCTGACCGTCTCCAGTTGCAGACCCAGATGATTGGCGATGTCGGCCCGATCCATGCTCAGGCGAAAGCGCCGGTGCGGCAGCCGCCGGCGACGGTAGCGGCGCGACAGCCCGAGCAGAAAGGCGGCCACCTTGCAGGTGGCGTCGGCTGCGGACAAACGCCCCTGTAGCTGGCGCTGCTCATGGACCTTGCGGCACAACACCGCGAACGCCTGGCGCGACAGCTGCGGCTTTTCGAACACCAGTTGATTCAGCGCGTTCACCGGAATGGTGCACACCCAGGCGTCCTCCAGCGCCAGCGCGTGGTACTGGTGGCGCCCCACCACGCTGTCTTCCAGCGCGAGCACGTCACCGGGAAGGCAGAACTCGATGACCTGCTCGCGACCGTCGCGGTCGATGTCGATCAGCTTGATCGAGCCGGAGCGAACCACGAATACCGCACGCTGGCGCTGCCCCGCCACGAACAGCCGCTCGCCTCGGTCCAGCCGGCGATGGTTGCGAACCGCGGGTTTCAGCTCCTCGAGATCGCCCCCGAGCAGGCTCGAGGTAAGACACAACTGGCCGATGCCGCACAGCTCGCATGAGTCGAGCCTGATCGGATGGGGGTCACCGCTTGGGGCAGAATCTTCCACGTTTTGACGATAGCGACATCTGCCAACCATCGGCATCCGTACTTACCGCAACGCCCGCGACCATCGCCGAGCCACGGCACGGGTCGAGACCCGCCGTCGCCACCCCCGCGCCTGCGCCGGTGATACAATCCGCCAAAGGGGGTCAGCGTCGCTGCTCCTTCCCAGCAGCGGATCGGACTTAGGGGCTCGATACAATATGGCTCAAACCAATGGCGAGGCCGGCGCGCAACGCCAATCGAGAAATGCGGCTTACTGGCGCGCCAACCTGCGCCTGCTTGCCGGATGTCTCGCGGTTTGGTTCGCGGTCTCGTTCGGCTTCGGCATCGTGCTGGCCGAGGAGTTGAACCGGTTTCAGTTCATGGGCTTCAAGCTCGGGTTCTGGTTCGCGCAGCAGGGATCGATCTACACTTTCCTGGTGTTGATCTTCTACTACGCCTGGGCGGTCAACCGGCTCGATCGGCGCTTCGGGGTGGCCGAAGACTAGTGACCGGCAACATCGGAATACAGGCCACCGGCGGATGAGCCTGCAGGCGCTGACCTATCTGGTCGTCGGGGCGAGCTTTGCGCTCTACATCGGCATCGCGCTGTGGTCCAAGGCCCGCTCGACCGGCGATTTCTACGTCGCCGGCAAGCACGTGCCGCCGCTAGCCAACGGGATGGCCACCGCGGCGGACTGGATGTCGGCCGCCTCGTTCATCTCGATGGCCGGGCTGATCGCGTTCCTCGGCTACGACGGCTCGGTATACCTGATGGGCTGGACCGGCGGCTACGTGCTGCTGGCGCTGCTGCTGGCGCCGTACCTGCGCAAGTTCGGCAAGTTCACGGTGCCCGAGTTCATCGGCGAGCGCTATTACTCGCAGACCGCGCGGCTGGTCGCGGTGGTGTGCCTGCTGTTCATCTCGTTTACCTACGTGGCTGGGCAGATGCGCGGGGTCGGAATCGTGTTCTCGCGTTTTTTGGAGGTCGAGGTCGGCACCGGGCTCCTGATCGGAATGGGGATCGTTTTCGTCTACGCGGTGCTCGGCGGGATGAAGGGCATCACCTATACCCAGGTGGCACAGTACTGCGTGCTGATCTTCGCCTACACGGTGCCGGCGGTGTTCATCGCGATCGCGATCACCGGGCAGCCGATTCCACAGCTCGCGTTTGGCTCCAAGCTGGCGACCGAGCCGGTGTACCTGCTGGACAAGCTCGACGGGCTGGCCGCGGCACTCGGCTTCAACGCCTACACCGACGGCTCCAAAAGCACGCTGGACGTGGCCTACATCACCGCCGCGCTGATGATCGGCACCGCCGGGCTGCCGCACGTGATCGTGCGTTTCTTCACCGTGCCCAAGGTGCGCGACGCGCGCCGATCCGCCGGCTATGCGCTGTTGTTCATCGCGATCCTGTACACCACCGCGCCGGCGGTCGGGGCGATGGCGCGGTTGAACCTGATCGAGACCCTGCAGCCCGGCGCGGTCGGTGCCCCGGCCGGGAACCTCGCCTACGCCGAGCGTCCGCGCTGGTTCAAGACCTGGGAGGCGACCGGTCTGCTCCAGTTCGAGGACAAGAACTCGGACGGGCGGATTCAGTTCTACAACGACTCCAATCCGGCGTTCGCGGCACGCGCGGCCGGCTTCGGCTGGCGCGGCAACGAACTGGAAGTCGACCGCGACATCATGGTGCTGGCCAACCCGGAGATCGCCGGCCTGCCCAACTGGGTCATCGCGCTGGTCGCCGCCGGCGGCATCGCCGCGGCGCTGTCGACCGCGGCCGGCCTGCTGCTGGTGATCTCGGCGGCGGTATCGCACGACGTGATCAAGGGAGTGCTCAAACCGGACATCTCGGAGCAACGCGAGCTGCTCGCCGGGCGGGTTTCGGCCGCGGTCGCGATCGGGGTCGCCGGGTATCTGGGCTATGACCCGCCCGGCTTCGTCGCCCAGGTGGTCGCGTTTGCGTTCGGGCTGGCCGCGGCCTCGCTGTTTCCCGCAATTCTGTTGGGGATCTTCAGCAAACGGATGAACAAGCAGGGCGCGATCGCCGGCATGCTGACCGGGCTCACCTTCACCGCCGGCTACATCATCTGGTTCAAGGGGGTATTCATCACGCCGCTGGCCGACAACATTCCGGACAACTGGTGGTTTGGGATCTCACCCGAGGGCATCGGCACGCTGGGCATGGCGCTGAACTTCATCGTCGCGCTGACCGTCAGTCACCTCACCGCGCCGCCGCCGGAGCCGGTGCAGGCGATGGTCGAGGAGATTCGGATCCCGGCCGGCTCGGCATAAAAAAAGGGTCCCACGACCCTCTGATTCCCCCACCGCTTCGACCCTGCAAAATAAAAGGGGTCAGGACCTCGTTTGTGGGAAGTCCTGACCCCCGGGCTGCGGGACGGAGCAGGCCATCAGACCCGCACCCGCAACGTCAGACTCGACAAGTCGATGTCGCGGGTGCCGCGCCGGCGGGCAAAGCTGCGCTGGCTTTCGGCCGCGCGCCGCTTCGTGCCGGCGTGGTTGTAGTCATGCTGATGCAACCGTCCCGTTTGGTCGAAGTTCAACATGGTAGTCTCTCCTTTCATGTCGCAAAAGGTTTCACGACGAGACCTAATGTAATGCATTTTGTTTCATTTTGCAACCACATGTGGTAGATTTTGATCCCATGGCGCGAACCCGCTTCAAGCAGATGAATTGCGGCATCGCCCAGGCACTGGAAGTGCTGGGCGACTGGTGGACGCTGCTGATCATTCGGGAAGCGTTTCTGGGCACGCGGCGATTCGCCGATTTTCAGCAGAACCTCGGCATCGCCAAGAACATCCTCGCCCGGCGACTGCGCCACCTGGTGCGCCGGGAGATCTTCCGCAAGGTGGATGCCGGAACCCGCGGCCAGCGCTTCGAATACGAGCTGACGCCGCGGGGCTTGGACCTCTTGACTGTGATCACCGCGCTGCGTCAGTGGGCAGACACCTGGGTTTACGGCGAGGGCTGCGAACCGCTGGTGGTGACCGAGCGCGAAACCGGGCGGCGGGTGCCCCGGCTCGAGATTCGCAATGCCAAGGGCAAGGCGCTGTCCCTGGACGAGCTGGTGATCGAGCCCGGACCCGGCGCCAACGAAGAGACCCAGGAGCGTTTCGCCGGTGGCCAGCGACTGGGGTGAAGTTCTTTAGTCTTGCACGCGCTCCAGCCGGTAACCCTGCTGGTATACCGAGCTGAGCTGCCACCCGTTTTCCTTGACCCAGCCCAGCCGCTTGCGCAGCCGGCTGGCGTGGGTGTCCACTGTGCGCGTGGGCACGTCGGCGCTCAAGCCCCACACCTCGGTCATGATCTTCTCGCGGGTGACGATGGTTTCCACGTTCTCGATCAGGCACGCGGCGAGCAGGAATTCCCGCCGAGTCAGGTCCACCACTTCGCCGCGACGCTTGATGGTCTCGGAGCGGCGGTCGAACTCGTACTCGCCGGCGGTGCCGGTCGGGCGCCGCTGCTGGCGGCCGGAATAACGGCGAATCACCGCTCGGGCGCGGGCCATCAGCACAATCCGGTCGATCGGCTTGACCAGGTAGTCGTCGGCCCCGGTGTCGAGCGCCTGCGCGATGTGCCGGTTGGACTCGCGCGCGGTCAGAAAAAGCACCGGCACCTTGGATCGGATCGTCGCGCGCAACCAGCCGAGCAGCGCCAGACCTTCGATGTCCGGGAGCTCCCAATCGATCAGCACCATCTCGTAGGAGCGCTTCATGAACCGGTTGACAAACGAACGCCCGGTGTGGAACAGATCGACCTCGAAATCGTCGTTTTCGAGCCAGGCCTTGACCAGTTCGGCCTGATGAACGTCGTCCTCGATGTATGCGACCAGCATCAACGAATCCTGTCGGAGTCACACCGGATCAACTTTAAGGCGTCGGACCCCTTTTTTGAAGAAAAAAGGGTCCCGGATCCTCGTTAGCTGCCTTCGCGGGTCAGCGTTTCGAGCAGCGGCGCGAGGATCACCGCTGGATCGACGTCCGGGGTACGCTGGCCCGCGATGGCCTCCAACGCCCGGTCCAGTTCCGTTTCCGCCACGCACGCCGCCTGGTAAACCGCATCGAGCTGGTACATCCCGGCGGCCCCCTTCAGTTGATGCACCTCGGCGCGCACGCGAACCAGGCGGTCGAGATCGGCCCCCACACCGGTCAGTTCGCCGCCGAGCCCGCTCAGGATGCGCAAGCGCGCGGGAAAAGTTTCGATGAACTCGGACCGCAGCCGCCGCACCCTGGCGGCGAACCGCTCCGACATCCCGGCGTCGATCTTCATCGCGGTGGCTGCGTGCGCAGCGCGGCGGAAACGACCCGGTTCAGCTCCGGGAAGTCGAACGGCTTTTCCACGAAACCGAGACACCCGGCCGCCACTGCCTGGATCCGCACCCGCTCCAGCGTGGTTGCGCTCATTGCCAGGATTCTCGATGTCGGGTCGCGGCGCAGCTCACCGATCAACTCGAGCCCGCTATCGCCGTGGAGGTCGAGATCGACCATCGCCAGGTCCGGCTTCAGGGTTTTCACTGCCGCCAGCGCCGCGGCGCGATCGGGGACCGCCTCGACCCGGTAGCCGAACTCCTCCAGCGCCAGGCTGACCATCGCGCGGATGTTCGTGTCGTCGTCGACCACCAGGATCTTCTTGGCCGATCGAGTCCGCGTCCACGGCGCTGCCGACCCGGTCGGCTCGGCGACCGCCTCGGCCACCATTTGGACCGTAAACAGCGACCCCTCGCCTGGCTCGCTGACGGCCCTGATACCACCGCCCATACCCTCGGCCAGGCGGCGCACGATCGACAGACCCAGGCCCAGTCCGCTGTGTCGTTCGGCGGTGGACTCACGCGCGAACGGGACGAAGATGCGCTCCATCCGGTCGGCCTCGATGCCGATCCCGGTGTCCTCGACCTCGACCTGGAGCCGGTTGCCCTCGGTCCGCCAGCGCACGCTGACCGAACCTTGCGGCGTGTAGCGCACCGCGTTGCTGATCAGGTTGAACAGGATCTGGCGCACGCGCAGCGGGTCGATCCGCCGCCAGTCGTCCTCGCGAGGGCCGCTCAGCTCGAAGCTCAAGCCGTGGCGCTCGGCCAGCGCGCGCGCGAGACGCCCGAGAGATTCGAAGAAGGTCTTCAGCTCGACCACCTCGGTCGCGAGGCTCAGGTGTCCTTCCTCGATCGCCCCGTGTTCGAGCAGATTGTCGACCAGGCCGAGCAGGTAGGCCGCCGCCTCGCGGATCGATTTGATACTGTCCGGGTCGTCGACGATGCCCTCGATGATCAGGTCGCTGTACCCGAGAATCGAAGTCAACGGGGTGCGCAGCTCGTGCGACATGCCCGCGATAAAGCGGGTCTTGGCCAGGCTCGCGGCCTCGGCCTCCTTTTTCGCCGCCCGCAGCGCCGTGGTCAGCCGATTCAGACGGTGATTGAGCAGCGCGATTTCGTTGGATTTCTGCTGCTCGGCGCGGCGTCGCAGCATCGCTTCGCTGGAGTCGAGCAGCAACACCTGGTAGCCGGGCCGCTGGGCGAACAGGTGCACGTCCACCGCGCGCCCGTCGTCCAGGTTGACCGACGGGAACGTGATCGGAGCAAGGTCCTCGGCGCCGATCAGGCACGGCAGCGCCTCGCTGAGATCGCAGCCCCCGCTCAGGCTGCCGGTCAGGTCCTCGCCGAACCAGTCCACGACTTTGAGGGCGGGATCGGTGCGAATCCACTGCGGGCGCCGTTCTTCGGTCAGCAGCCCGTACACCAGCTCCCGCACCGAGTTGGGCAGGGAAGCGCCGGCGCCGCTGGCTGCATTCACGATCGTGGTTCCTCTCAGATGTTCATTTGGCCTGGCCGCCGATCCGCTCGGCGATCCGCTCGAATGCGCGCTCGACGTTGTCGCCCTGCTTGGCGCTGGTCCATAGCGTGGACCAACCCTGGTCCTGCAACACCTGCACGTCTTGTTCGTCGACCTCCAACTCCGCCTTCAGGTCGGATTTGTTGGCCAGGAAGCAGAATGGCACCGGTCCAACTCGTTCGGCAACTTCGGCCTGGAGGTTCTTTGCACTTGTTAACGTCGACCGCCGCGTGGCGTCGCATACCAGCAGGTATCCGGCCATCCCGCGAACATAGGACGAGCGCAGCGCATCGAGGTGGTCCAGGCCGGCGATGTCCCAGATCACCAGCTTGACCTGCTCCCCGCCGCTGGCGAGGAGCTTGGTGTCGATCTTGACCCCCACCGTGGTCAAGTATTTCTCGGAGAACGTCTGATCCACGTAGCGCCGAATCAAGCTCGTTTTGCCGACCGCGAAGTCGCCGAGCACGCAGACCTTGTAACTCTTCATCGATCTCTCAACGCGAGCTTTACATAGGCCGACCGGGCCTCGTCGCCGACCCCGGTACACTCCGCGTCGAGCGCCAGAGTGTTCGCCACCGCGGGATCGTGTGCCTTGAGTTCACCCAGCAGCCATTGGGCGCGGGCCCGACGCAGCGAGCGGTTCAGCGACTGAGAGCCGGACGCGTCGCTGCAGCCGACCACGGTCAGCTCGGCTAGGCAGTCGCAGTGGGGTACCAGCGCGCCGATCTGCTCAAGCGACGCCACGATCGCGCCGGCGTCCAGGCCGGTTCCAGAGGAGTCCCCGGGCCCGAAATAAACCGCGCGCTCCCGCAATGTCCGGGCGTGGCTCGCCAGCTGGGCACGCGCGTCGCGGTAGCCGCTCCAGTCGACCTCCACGCCGTCGAAATCGCGTGCCAGCGTCACCTCGGCCTGCGCCCGCCAGCGTTCTCCGGCGAGCCCGCTGACCGCGATGCCGCCGTCGGCCTGCGGACCGATCGCGATTCCCTCCGGGGGGGCCAGCGCGGCCCGGACCCGCGCCAGCAGCTCGCTGAAGTCCTCGGTCAGCGTCCCGATCCGGATCGATTCGGGGTGCGCCTGGAAGCGCAGATACTGATGCAGTCGCTCGATCCACTCTGCTGGCGCCACGCCGCG
>JBFJNB010000088.1:0-8206 GCA_041633655.1 Lysobacterales bacterium
GGGGCGGCGCCGCTCCTGGCGCCGCTCATCGCGGCGACGCCCGGGCAGCGACCGGCTCGGGGGAGGATTTCAGCCGCAGCCTGACCCCGTCCCTGACCGTGGCCAGGCTGGTGGTCACCACCCGATCCTCGGCGCTCAGTCCGCCGCGGATGTAGGCGTATTCGGCGTCCCGGAACACCACGTCCACCGTGCGGATCGCCAGATGATCGTCGTTCATCACCCACACCGTATCGGCCTGGCGCAGGTGCTCCCGGCTCAGTCGCACCGCGTCGTCGATCTCGCGGCCGCGGATGCCGCACTCGACGAACGAACCCAGGATCAGGCCCGGCGCGCCCGCAAGGCCCGGGCTCCTGGCCAGCGGGTCGTCGACCGCGACCAGCACCCGCGCCAGCCGCGTCTCGCCCTCCAGCTCGCCGACCAGTTGGAACAGGTGGCCCTCACGGGTCTGGCCCTCGGGCCAGGCGGTCCGGTGGCGAATCGTTACCGGCGAACCGGCACCTTCTTCACCATCGGGAAAGGTCAGCCAGCGCAGCTTGTCCAGCGGCACGGTCGTCTCCACCCAGTAGGTCGCCAGACCGACGAGCCGCGCCAGCGGGTCGCCCGGCGAGACCTGGGAGCCGAGGTCGACCTCCCGCCCCAGCACCTGGGCGTCGAACGGCGCCGTCACCGCGGTGCGCTCGAGGTCCAGTCGGGCCCGCTCGAGCGCGGCGCGGGCCGCCTGGACGCGGGCCTCGGCGCCGCGCAGTTGCGGTCTGCGCAGCACCAGCGCCTTCTTGTCGGGATCGAGTTCGCGTTGGAGCTGCCGGTAGTCGCGTGCGGCGATGTCCTGCCGGCCGTGCTCGATTTCGAGCTCGGCGATCGCCTGTTCGAGCTCGCTTTCACGCAGCACCAGCGCATTCTGGTAGTCGGCCTCGTCGATGCGCACCAGCACCTCGCCCGCACGCACCAACCCGCCCGGAACGAATGCCGGGGACCGCGCGACGATCTCGCCGCCGACCCGGGGCCGGAGCACGACCTCGCGGGCCGGCCGCACCGTGCCCAGGGTCACGATCTCGGGCCTGAAAATCCCCGCCTCCGGTCGAACCACATCGACCAGCATCGCGGTCTGCCGGACCGCGGTTTCCCGTTGCACCTCGGGCTCGGTATTGAAGATCAGCCACAGCGCGCCGGCGGCGGCCAGCGCCAGCAGCGCGCAGATCGCGAGCGTCGCGCGCAAATTGGCGGATCGGGATGTGCCAGTGCTGGAATTCACGAGACGTTTCGGCCCGAGTGGTTTGGACCCAGAGCATAGGACGCTCGGGGGCACCTGCTCAAGCCGTGGCCCTGCTGGGGCGTTGGGGGGGGAGCCGCTACCCGAGTTCAGCCCATACCGTGTCGAAGCGGCTCGCTCGCAATCGGGATCACGCCCGGGCTCCCCCAGAGCCCGCACCTGGTCCCGGCACCGAGATATTGCTGCCCCGGGGTATCCGCCACGCGGTGATCACGGCCAGCGCCAGCCAGAGCAGGTCGTAGCCGCCGACCATTTCGCCGATATTCTCAACAAAAATCCGTACCACTTCCGGAGACATGGACGCTGCCCAATTTACCGATCCGGAGCCCTCCTGCTCGATGAGCATTTGAGCCAAGAAATAGTAAAACGCGAAGTACTTTCCGATCAGAATACCGAGCGCGCTGGAGGCGACCGCGACGATCTGCAAGGAGGTCCCCTTTCGTCCACTTGCCGCCTGGACCACGGCGAATCCGCACAGCGCACCGATGCCCCACGCGAGGAAACCCACTTCGTACCCGGTCAGCACTACAATCCCGGCCCACACTGCCCCGCCGAGGACCGCCGCCACAAGCCCTCCCAGGAGGGCCGGCGCCAGGGCGCCGGGCGTGAATTGCTCCCGCTGCACGGTCGCGGCAAGATCACGGTGGATCGTGTCGACCATCTGCTCTGCTTGCGATCGGCCGACGCCCTGCTGCTCAAGCTTGGACGCGATGTCCGATTTGCTCGCGCCGGCTGACATCTCGTTGGCCACGAAAGCATACAGCTGCCGGATTTGCTCCCGGCCCGACTCCCGATTTTCCTCTGACATGACCGCCCCCCGTGTTGCTGCCTCCTATGCCAGTATAGCCGCAGGCGTGACCATCGCGTCGCAACGGCACAATCGATGGCTTCTGGCTGACCCGGGCGCCGGCGTTCTTGGGCCAATTCATGCGAGTCGGTTTTCACTTAGAATGGCTGCTCACGTCGTTGGAGGGCGGATGATGTTCGACTATAGCGAGTTCAATCTGTGGGCGGTGCTGGTCGCCGCGCTGGTGAGTTTTTTCATCGGCGGACTCTGGTACGGGCCGCTGTTCGGCAAGGCCTGGATGGAGGGCGCCGGGGTGACCGAAAAAGACATGCAGAAAGGACACCCGGCGTTCGTCTACGGCGGCGCGTTGGTGCTGCAGGTGATCGCCGCCTGGGCGCTGGCGATGCTGGCCGCTGGCCAGGGCTGGCACACGGGCCTGCACTGGGGGCTGATCGCCGGGATCTGCTTCGCGATCACCGCGATGGGCACCGACTACCTGTTCGAGCGGCGCTCGCTCAAGCTGTTCTGGGTCAACGGCGGCTACAAGCTGGTGAACTTCGCGGTGATGGGAGTAATCATCGGCGCCTGGTAGCCTCGGTGCACCGGCACTCGGCGATCAGGATCTACTATGCGTTGACGCCGCTGTTTGCCGCGCTCGATCTGGCGCTCGATTTCAACGTGCGCATCGCGGCGCTGGGTGAGAGTGCATGGCGCTGGGCCTGGTACGGCGCGTGCCTGGCGTGCCTGGCGATCCGGGTTCCGCGCTGGCGCGCCCTGGCGGCACTGATGGAGTCGTCGCTGAACTTCCTGCTGCTGACGCTATCGGTAATGCTCCCGGTGATCACCGCCCCGGAGGCGGTATACCTCGGGCGCACTCCGCAGGTGCTGACACCGGGGGCGCTGATCAACTTCATGTTGAGCGGCGGTGTGGCAATCTTCGTGATCCACCGCAGGCTCTCCATTCTGCGCGACTAGCCTGCGTCGGTCGCCACCCTTCGTTGCGAGACGGCTCAAGGGCCCAGCATGGTCGGCGTTCACGACCGGGTGGCGCGCAGGCAGAGCCCGCGGGGCAGGCCAACGGGCAGGTTGCGGTTTTCGGCGCAGCCGAAAGGAGCGACCTGGCCGTGCTGTCGCCCGTATGTCGAGCACTCCGACGGAGTGAACGCCAGTCAGGGCGCGCCATTGAGGCGTCGCAGTAGTAGGGTGGTGAGCGACGCAGGCTGGGTCAGCCGACGTTGCCGAACGACAGCGTCGCGCGCAGGCCGCCGCCCTCGCGCCCGCCGATGTCGACGGTCCACTCGTAGAGCTCGCAGAATCGGCGCACGATCGTCAGCCCCAGGCCCGAGCCCTTGCCGCGCGCGGTGCTGCCGCGGTAGTGGCGGTTGAAAACCTGCTGCATCTCGCTCTCGGCCAGCCCCGGGCCGGTGTCCTCGACCACCACCCGGCCCCGGCCGACGGTGATGTCGACCCGGCCTTCGTGGGTGTACTTGAACGCGTTGCCGATCAGGTTTCCCAGCGCCACCGCGATCACCGATTCGGGCGCGCACACGAGGAACGACTCGTTGACCTTGACGTGGACGTCGACCGGCTTGGTGCCGATCTGGAAGCGCTTGAAATCGACCACTTCCTCGACGATCTTGTCGACCCGGAAGTACTCGCCGGTCGAGCGGTCGACCCGCTCGCCGCGGACCAGGTGCAGCAGCGCCTCGGTCAGCTCGGCGGACTGCTTGGCCGCGCGCTCGATCCGCTGCAAACGGGTGCGGGTCCGCTCGTCGATGTCGGCCTGCGCCAGCAACAGCTCGGTCGCGCTCTTGATCACCGACAGCGGGGTCCTGAGTTCGTGGCTGACGTCGGCGTTGAACTCCTTGTCGCGCACCACCAGCGCGGTCAGCCGATCGGCGTATTCGTCCAGCGCGCGCGCCAGTTGCCCGACCTCGTCATCGGCGTAGGCCGGCGCCAGCGGCTCCGGATGGATGCTGTCGCCGAGCGTAGAGATGCGTTTTGCCAGGTCCGATACCGGCGCCATGACCCGCTCGGACGACCAGATCGCCAGGATCAGCGCCAGTACCGAGAAGAACACGCCCGCGCCGCCCAGGAGCCCGAACAGCAGCAGGTTTTCGCGCGGGTTCGGGGTCGCGTCGTAGACCACGTAGCCCCAGCCGATCGGCCGTTTGTCGACCGCGATTTTGTAGACGTGGCCGCGGGTGCGGATCTCGTGGATCCCGTTGGGCAGCGCCAGCAGCTCGGTGATGCGCTGGTGCAGTTCCTCGTCCTCGGGGAAACCCTCCAGCAGGCCCTCTCGGGTACGTTCCGGGCGCCCCAGGTAAGCGAAGTAGCGCGACGAGAAGAAGCCGCGCTGGGAGGTTGTGCCCGCCTGGATTGAGTCGATGTGGTTCTTCAGGTCCGTGATCAGGGTCTGATCGATCAGCGCGTTCTGCAGGTACTGGCGCATCCCCAGCGCCGTCAGCGCGAACAGCCCGCTGAGCAGGGTGCCGAAGATCAGGAACGAGATGATGATCCGGGCGCGTAGTCTACGTTTGAACCGCATCGGGGTGGACGAGCCGGTAGCCGATACCGTGGCGAGTCTGGATCAACGGTACGTCGAACGGCTTGTCGATCGCGTTGCGCAGACTGTGGATGTGGACCCGCAGGCTGTCCGAGTCGGGCAATTCCTCGCCCCAGACCCGCAGCTCCAGCTCGTGGCGCGAAACCACGCGCGGCGAGGCCTCCATCAGCCGCTGCAGCAGCTTCAAGCCGGTCGGGTTCAGTGTGATTTCCTTGCCCTCCCGGCTGACCGTCAGGGTGTCCAGGTTGTATTCGAGGTCACCCACCTTCAGCACCCGCGGCTCCACCGCCTTGCCGCGCCGGGCCAGCACTTGCAGGCGGGCTTCGAGTTCCTGCAGCTCGAACGGCTTGACCATGTAGTCATCCGCCCCGGTCTTGAACCCCTGCAGCTTCTGCTCGAGGGTGTCGCGCGCGGTCAGCATCAGCACCGGGGTGTTCTTGCGCGCTTCCTCGCGCAGCTTCTGGCACACGTCCAGCCCGTCCATGCCGGGCAGCATCAGATCGAGCACGATCGCGTCGAAGTCATTGACCACGGCCAGGTGCAGCCCGGTCACGCCGTCCCCGGCGAAGTCCACCACGTGCCCGCGATCCTCCAGGTAGTCGCCGACGTTGGCTGCGATGTCCGGGTTGTCCTCGATGATCAGAATTTTCATGGCGTTCCCTCAACCACCGGACCATTGTGGGGTCGTTTTCGTAGAAAGGAAAGGGCCCAAGAAAGTGTGCTGACCATCCACCTCTCTTGGGCCCTTCTTAGCTACTGCCCGAGCTACCGTAACCCGTTTCTGCCAATCCCAGACTGGGTCGTATGGGCGTGTCGTTAGCGAGTGCGGCGCCAAATGTACTAACAAAAGCATTAAGAAGTCGTTAAGCGGATATAAAGGGGGCGTTAAGCCGGCAGAACCCTGCTCAGCGCTGCCGGCGTCGGCCCTGGTGGGCGATCAGCCAGACCAGCAGCGGCGCCCCGAGCGCCGCGGTGATCACCCCGACCGGCAGCTCGCGCTGCGGCAGGACGACCCTGGAGACGACGTCGCAGACCACCAGGAACGCGCCCCCCCAGAGCCACGCCAACGGCAGCAGCACCCGCCGCGAGGCACCCAGGGCCAGCCGCACCAGGTGCGGCACGATCAGCCCGACGAACGCGATCGGCCCGCACAGCGCCACGCAGGCGCCGACCCCGAGCGCGCCGGCGCCGAGCGTCAACCCGCGCACCCGGCGCACGTCGACCCCTTGCGCGTGGGCCTGCTCCTCACCGGCGGCGAGCGCCGCCAGCGCACGCAGATTGCGCAGCATCAGCGCCGCCGCGGCCGCCGCCAACGGCGCCAGCAGCAGTACCTTCTGGTAGCCGACCTGGGCCAGGTTGCCGAGCGACCAGCGCACCGCCTGAAAGGTCGACATCAGATCGGCGGTGAACTGAAGTCCGCTGGCCAGCGCCCCGGCGGCGAGCGAAATGGCGATGCCCGCCAGCAGCACGTCGTTGATCCTGGCGCGGCCATGGAGCGCAATGGTCACGACGATCGCCGTGACCAGCAGCGCGCCGGCGAACGCGAACGCCACCGCCAGCGGCAGCCCGACCCACTGCTGCTGGCCGAACAAGACCAGCGCGGCCAGCGCGCCCAGGGCCGCTCCGGCGGTGGTCCCGAGCGTGTCGGGCGTGGCCAGCGGGTTCGCGAACAGACTCTGGTAGACCGCCCCGGCCAGGCCCATCGTCGCTCCCACCAGAAACGCCATCAGCGTGCGCGGGACGCGCAGTTGCCAGAACACGAACTCGTCCCACCCGCCGGCGGGCAGCCAAGGCGCGAGGCCGAGCACCGCGAGTGCCAGCACCAGCGCGGACCAGGCGCGCGCGTTCACCCTCGCTCCACCGGCAACAGCAGCGCCCGGGCGCCGACCTCGACCCAGCGGTAGTGCATCCCGAACAGCGCGCTCAAATCCTCCGCCATCGCCGCCTCGCCGAAACGCCGCTCGAACGCAACCCTTCCGGCTCGCATCCCGACCACCCGCGGTGCCGGGGACCCGGTCCCGGCGACCAGCTCAGCCAGCAGGTTCACGTCGTGGGTGATGATCAGCAGGGCGCGGCCGGCGCGCCACTGTTCCGCCAGCAGCCGGTAGGTGTCGCGCTGGCGGCGCGGATCGAGGTGGTTGCTGGGCTCGTCCAGCACGAACGCGCGCGCATCCTGGGCCATCAATCCGGCCAGCGCGACCCGCTGCAGCTCGCCCCCGGACAGCGAGTCCACCGCCTGCTCGGCCAGGGCGCCGATCCCGCATGCCTGGAGTGCCTCGAGCGCCCGGGCGCGACTGGCCGCCCACGGCTCGTCGAAGCGGAAACGCGCCGCGGCCAGGAACTCGACCACCGCGATCGGCTCGCCCGGGGACGGCAGCTGCGGCAGCCAGGCCAGGTAGCCGGCGCGCCGGCGAGCGGTGAGCTGGTTCAAAGGCCGGCCGTCGATCTCGATGCGCCCGCCGCTCGGCGCGATCAGCCCCAGCAGGCAGCGCGCCAGACTGGATTTTCCGGCACCGCTGGGGCCGACGATCGCGACCGCCTCGCCAGCCCCCACCTCGAGGTCGACCGCGTCGAGGATCCGTGCCCCCCCGCGGGTCAGGCTCAGTCCCCGCGCCGCCAGCAGCGTGCTCATCGGACCGGTTGCTCCGCTTCCAGACCCAGCACACCGGCGAGCGCCGAGGCCAGATCCGCCACGCTCGGCCCGGTGCGCAGCCAGCGCGCGCCCGCCAGCACCCGGATCCGCCGCTCGGCCGCCGCGCGCAGGGTGCGCAATTGTCCGAACGAGGCGATCAAATCGTCAGCGCCGGCGCCCGGGGTCAGGATCACGATCGCGTCGGGGTCCAGCTCCAGCAGCGCCTCGGTGCTGAGCACCGCGTTGCCATCGACGTCGCGGTCGACCGCGTTGCGCGCCCCGGCGGCATGCAGCGCGGCTCCATGGATCGAGTTGCGGCGCATGAACCAGTGTGGCCCGGCGGCCTCCGAACCGCCCAGCAGCAGCAGCACCCGGGGTCCGGCCGCCGGCGGCTCCACCCGCAGCCCCTGCTCCAGCCGCGCGAGCAGCGCCGCGGCCTGGCTTTCGAGGCCGAGCCGCGCACCCAGCGCCTCGATGCTCGAGCGCATCTCGGGCACCGACAGCCACGGAAGCTCGACGAACTCGGCGATCCGACCCAGTTCCCCGGCGTACCCGGTCTGCCCAACCTCGGTCAGGATCAATGCGGGCTTCAGGCGCGCGATGGCCTCGAAATCGGGTGCCAGGCTGGTCCCGACCGGCGGCAGCGCGACCGCGCCCGGGGGGAAATCGCAGAAGTCGCTGCGCGCAACCTGGCGCTCGCCGACTCCGAGCGCCCACAGCGTCTCGGTCAGCGCCGGACTCAGGCTGACGATGCCGCCAGGGGCCGGCGGCGAGCCTTTGCAGCCGACGATACCGGCAAGCGCGAGCAGTGACGCGCCCGCCAGCAGGGCGATGCGTCGCGAGGCCATCAGGACGGGGAGCGGTGGCGAGGGGTTGGAGCGGGTGATGGGAATCGAACCCACGTTATCAGCTTGGGAAGCTGAAGTTCTACCATTGAACTACACCCGCGTA
>JBFJNB010000089.1:0-8171 GCA_041633655.1 Lysobacterales bacterium
CCTTGAGCGGACCCTCGGCCGAGGGCTTTAGGTGCTGGCGCGCGGACCTTTCGTCATAGTCAGCGAGGTCGCGGAAAAGGAATTCCGCCTGCGCGGCCATCTCGACCAGCGTCGGCGCCCGCTCGCGCAGCAGCCGCACGATCGCGCCGAGTTCCGGGCCGCGGCCGGGATCGATCCCGCGGCGGCGCAGGTGCCAGTCCAAATGCTGCGCGATCTCGGCTTCCGGCAGCGTCTTCAGGTACTGGTGATTCAGCCAGGTCAGCTTGTCGGCGCTGAAACTGGCCGGCGCGCGGTGGACGTCCGCGAGCGCGAACAGTCCGATCATCTCGGCGCGCGTGAACAGCTCCTGGTCGCCGTGCGACCAGCCGAGCCGGACCAGGTAGTTCAGCAGCGCCTGCGGCAGGAAACCGGCGTCCCGATAGCTCAGCACGCTGACCGCGCCGTGGCGCTTGGACAGCCGTGCGCCGTCCTCGCCGAGGATCATCGGCAGGTGGGCGAAGCGCGGCGGCTCGGCATCGAGAGCCCGATACAGGTTGATCTGACGCGGCGTGTTGTTGACGTGGTCGTCACCGCGGATCACGTCGGTGATGGCCATGTCGATGTCGTCCACGACGACGGTCAGATTGTAGGTCGGGCTGCCGTCGGTCCTTGCGATCACGAGATCGTCGAGTTCGGCGTTCTGGACCTCGATGGATCCCTTGACCCCGTCGTCCCACCTGACCGCTCCGCTCAACGGATTCCGAAACCGGATCACCGGATCGATGCCGGCCGGCGGCGGATCACGCCGGTCGCGGCAGCGGCCGTCGTAGCGCGGCTTGATGCCGGCCGCGCGCTGTTCGGCCCGACGGGCCTCGAGCTCGTCCTTGGAGCAATAGCACCGATAGGCCCGGCCCGCGGCCAGCAGGCGCGCGATCGCGTCCCGATAGCGGTCGCCGCGCCGGCTCTGATAGTACGGGCCCTCGTCGCACTCAAGCTCCAGCCAGGCCATGCCGTCCAGGATCGCCGCCACCGACGCCTCGTCCGAACGCTCCCGATCGGTGTCCTCGATGCGCAGGATGAACGTTCCTTCGTGGCGGCGCGCGTACAGGTAATTGTAGAGCGCCGTGCGCGCGCCGCCGACGTGCAGATAGCCGGTCGGGCTGGGCGCGAAGCGGGTGCGAATGGTCATTTGGTGTTCGGGATTGCTGAAAGGGGCGGAATCATAGCTCAATTCCCGGCATGCGTCTTCGCTCCGGCTGAGGGTCCGGCCCATGCCGGGCCTCTTCTTTGCTGCGCAAAACCGAAACCCGTCCTGGGCCTTGTTGGTTCTTGCGGATCGCCGGTTGCACGGGCGTCTTCGCTCCGGCTTAGGACCCGGCGCAAGCCGGCGCGCTTCTTTGCCTCGACCAGCCCCACACCGATCGCGAATGTCATTGCCCCTGGCAAAACCGCACGCCGTCTTGCGCCTCGCTCGTTCTTGGGGGAGCGCTGTCGCGGTGGCGTCTACGCGCTCAGACTTTCGCCGGAACGGAGACGTCACCCTATAATCCCTCGCCATGCCCGCCGAGACGCTGTACTGGCACGACTACGAAACCTTCGGCGTGGACCCGAGGGTGGACCGCCCGTGCCAGTTCGCCGGGGTGCGCACCGATGTGGAGCTGAACGAGGTCTCCGAGCCGCTGGTGGCCTACGCCCGACCCAGCGAGGACTACCTACCGCAGCCGCAGGCATGCCTGATTACCGGGATCACGCCCCAGCGGGCTCTGAAGCGGGGCGTGCCGGAGCCGGAGTTTGCGGCGCTGATCGAGGAGCAGCTGGCGCTCGGGGGCACCTGCGGGGTCGGCTACAACAGCATCCGTTTCGATGACGAGGTCACCCGGCGGCTCCTGTACCGCAACTTCTACGACCCCTACGCGCGCGAGTATTCAGACGGCAACTCGCGCTGGGACCTGATCGACGTCGTGCGCCTGACCTACGCGCTGCGACCGGCCGGGATCGAATGGCCGCTGCGCGAAGACGGGGCGCCCAGCTTCCGGCTGGAGCACCTGGCCGAGGCCAACGGACTGAACCAGGGTTCGGCGCACGACGCGCTGGCCGACGTCCACGCGACGATCGCGCTGGCCCGGTTGGTCCGCGCCCGCCAGCGGAGGCTGTTCGACTACTGCTACACCCACCGCCAGCGCGACAGGTGCGCGGCGATGCTCGACTTCGGCAACCTGAAGCCGGTGCTGCACGTCTCAGCACGTTATCCGGCCGCGCGCGGCTGCCTCGCGATGGTGCTGCCGCTGTGCCCCCATCCGATCAACCGCTGGGCGGTGATCAGCTACGACCTGAGCGTGGACCCGGCCCCGCTGCTAGAGCTCTCGGCAAGCGAGATCGAGGACCGCGTATTCACTCCCAAGGCCGATCTGCCCGAGGGCGTGGAGCGGATTCCGCTGAAATCGATCAGCGCCGCCCACGCACCGGTGCTGGCGCCGCTGAACACGCTGCGCGGGATCGATCTGGAGCGCATCGGACTGGACCTCGAGCGCTGCCTGGGCCACCGCGACCGGATCGCCGCCGCCGACGGCGTGGCCGCCAAGGTGCGCCAGGTCTACTCGAGGGCGCCGCCGCCGGCACCCACCGATCCGGAGCTGGATCTCTATGGCGAGTTTCCGTCGCCGAAGGACCGGGAGTTGATCGCGCGCGTGCGCACCACCCCACCGGCCGAGCTGCGCCAGCTGGAGCCAGGCTTCGAGCAGGCCAAATACGCGGAGCTTCTGTTCCGCTACCGTGCCCGCCATCACCCCGATACGCTGGACCCGACCGAACGGGAACGCTGGCACGCGTTTCGCCGCGAGCGCCTGCTGGGCGGCGAGCCATCGGCGTGCGCGCAAACCCTGGCCGCGATCGCCGAGCTGCGAGCCGAGCACGCCGGCGCCCCGGACAAGCTCGCGATCCTGGACCAGCTCGAAGCCTACGCCCGTGACCTCACCCGCGACCTCCAACCACCAGGTCGGACCAGCTAGACCAGGACGGGTTTCGGTTTTGCGAACCAGAGCCGGCTGCTTGCTCCCCCATGCATCGGTAGCCTTCGCGGACGTCGCGGTTTGCGCGAAGCGCGAGAAGCGGCGTTCGCGGAGGCGTCTACGGTCAACGCAGCCGTTGTGTTCAAAGGCCCGGCATGGGCCGAACCCTCGGTCGGAACGAAGACGACCGGCGACCGCCTATCCCCACGAATGAGCAAGGCCCAGGACGGGTTTCGGTTTTGCGAAGCAAAGAAGAGGCCCGGCATGGGCCGAACCCTCGGTCGGAACGAAGACGACTACCTACCCGCCAACCGGATGTCGGTCAGCACCCCTCCGGTGATCGTCAACACCCGCGGAATGCGCCCGCGCCCGTGCCGGTAGACCCAGGACTCGGTGACCACGGTCACCGCGTCGCGGAACCGGATTCGGCGGTCGCCGCCGCGGACGCTGCGCTCGTCGGCCAGGGTGTTGACCGAAACCACCTGCCGGAAGTCGGGATGCCCGCACTTGTCCACCAGGTGGTAGGACTGATCGCCGATCTCGACCACGTGGCGCCCGCAGCGCATGCTGTCCAGCTGGACCCCCGGCGACGAGCCCGCGCCGGCCGGAGCAGCCACCGCCAGCGCCGCCACCAGAATCAACCCGTTGATCCGCCCATCGATACCGCTCATGGAAATCACCTTGGCTTGCGTCGTGTTTCGGTAGTTTGCTTGTCGGTATCCATTATGCCCCAGGCTGTCTGAAAACAATCTTAACGGCTGGGCGCGCGCCCTTCGTGCTCGAACGGGGTATCTGGTAGGATGCGCGCCAGCGCAGCGCAAGCACGAAATTGGACTTCGGAATCGATTCGCCCCAACAACACTGGAACAAGTACAACACCGCCGACAGGTTTCGGCTCGATGATGCCATCCGACGACTCCACATCCGTCGCCGAACGACGTAAGTACCCCCGCCTGCCGGTGCGCCACGCGGCGAGCCTGGAGTCGGACTTTGCCGGCACTCTGAACGTGGTCATCGAAAACTACTGTCCCGGTGGCCTGTATGCCTCCTTGATGGACCAGTCGGCGATCGCGGAGCACCCCGCCGCTCGCCATTTGGATACGGGCGAGGAGGTCGCGGTTCGGATCGACTTCGACGACCCGCAGGCGTCGCAGACCCTGCCAGCACGGGTCGCGCGGATCGGGGAACTGGGCTTCGGGCTGGCCTTCCTGAGCGCGCAGCCGGATCTGTCCGAGGCGTTGCGAGAGGTCTCGCAGGCGCAGGGCTTTTTGTCGCGGACCGAGGCGGCCCCGGAAAAGCGCTCGACCCTACTCCATCAGGTCAGCGAGCTGTGCGACGGCTTTCTGAGTCGCCACACCAGGACCTGCTTCGAGAACGCCAAGGACTCGCTCCTGACCGCCGCCGCGGATGCCCCGGGCGACGTCGGCCAGACCCCGTTCTTCGAGGCCATGAGTCTGCTGCGCAAGCACGGAGAGGAAATCCGCAGCGACTTCCGCGCCGCGGTCGATGCCCACTTCGAGTCCTTCGACACCGTGCAACCGATCGCCTCGATCGGTTCGGAAGAGAAAACCGCCGACGAAATGTCGCTGGTGGACGAGGAGGAATTCGAGACCTGGCTGGCGCTGTCGGAAATCATCGCCGGTGTGGAAAACCGTAACCACGACCAGTTGCACGGACTGGAGGCGCGCCTGAGCCAGATGACCGGCAAGGGAGTCAACAGCCGCAACAATCCGCTCGGACCGGCGGTGATCTGTCACCACTTTCACCAGGCGATCAATCGCCAGGAGTTCAGCCACCAGCCGGCCCAGGTGCTCTGGCGGACGTTCGGAAAGACGGTGGCGGCGGAGCTGCGGAGCCTTTACCGCGAAGTCAACGACCTGTTGATGGACGCCGGGATTCTGCCCAACCTGGTCGTCGCACCGCTGCGCCCGCGACGCCCGGCCCCGCGCCCGGTGCCGGGACCCGAAGCCCCGGCGGAAGCGCTGGCCCAGCCGATGGAAAACCGCGCCGGGGCGCCCGCACCGGCCCATGGTCATCCGCGCCATTACCCGGCCGAGTATGCCGATGCCTACATGGCGCCGCCGCCAGCCACCGCGACCACCGGTTCCAAGATCATCGACATTCAGGAACTGCTCGCGTCCCGGCTCAAACCGCGCAGCGCTCCGGTGGAATCCGGACCGCCGCAGCCGCCTTTCGGGCTGGCCGAACTCGAGCAAGCGCTGGCCGACCTGCAGCGGGCCCACGATCAGGACCGGCGCTACCCTCTGGGCAGCCGCATCGACGAGGCGTTGAGGCGGCGCCACGGCCTCCACAGCCAGCGCCCGCTGGCGAACAAGCACGCCAAGGCGATCCTGCTGGCGCAGGAGCTACTGTCCACTATCAGCGACGATTCGGTGGTCGACCCGCGCGCCAAGGAGTGGATCCAGCGGCTGGAAATCCAGCTGCTCAAGATGTTCCTCAGCGAGCAGGACGTGCTGGCCGATCCCGAGCATCCGGCGCGCGATCTGCTCAATCAGCTCGGCCGCGCCAGCATCGGCAAAGTCCAGGAACTCAACGCGCGGGAGCAGCAACTGGTCGACAAGATCGACGGCATCGTCGATCGCCTGAGCGAAATGCAGCACCCCGATCGGGATTCGTTCGCCGATGCCGCGCAGCAGCTCGAAACCCTGCTGAAGCGCCAGCACCGGCTGCGCTCCACCCAGCTCAAGCGGGTGCTGGAAGCCGCCGAGGGACAGCAGCGGCTGGACCAGGCTCGGGCCGGGGTCCAGGCCCTGCTCAATGAGCGCTTCGCCGGCCGCCAGGTTCCCAAACCGGTGCTCGATCTGCTGCGCCTGGGCTGGCGCAATCTGCTCGATCTGGCCGCGGTCCGCGCGGGTCCCGACGGCGAGGAGTGCCGCGACGCGATGACCGTGGTCGAAGACCTGGACCGGCTGCTGGACGCCGAAGCCAAGCCCACGGACAAGGACCTGACCCGGAGCCGGGAGTTGCTGAAGCAGATCGACGAGCGTCTGACCGAGTCGCGGGTTGATGCCGCGGATCGCAGCACGCTGCTCAAGCAACTGAAGGAGCTGCTGCCCGGACCGGACAAGCCCCCGGAGCGCCAGCCCGAGCGGATCGATTTTCGGCCCGAACGTCCCCCGACGCCACCGGAACCCGACGACGCCGACCCCGAAAACGCCCACTGGCTCGGGATGGCGAAGATGCTGGACAAAGGCAGCTGGCTGCTGTTCCCGGCGCCCGATGGAACCACCCAGCCGATCAAGCTGGCCTGGATCAGCGACAACCGCGACCGCTACGTGTTCGTCAACCGCAACGGCCAGAAAGCGCTCGAGATCTCGCCCGGCGAACTGGCCGAGAAGCTGCACGCCAAGCAGGCGCAGATGGTCGACCAGCCCGACCAGCCGCTGGTGGATCGCACCTGGCACGGCATGGTCCAGACGATGCACGACCAGCTGGCCCACCAAGCGACCCACGACCAGCTGACCGAATGCCTGAACCGCAAGGAGTTCGAGCGCCAGATCCGCCTGAAGCTCGGCGAGAGCAAGCTGATGCATACGCAGCACATCGCGCTGCAGATCGAGATCGACCAGTTTCGGGTCATCAACAACACCTCCGGGCACGACGCGGGCGATCAGTTGCTGCAGGACCTGGCGCGCACGATGCGTCGCCAGCTCGGCGCTGACGGCGGGCTGGCCCGGCTGGGGGGCGATACCTTCGCGGTGCTGTTGCCGCGCACCGAGCCGGCCCCGGGCCACGAGGTCGCGGAGAAGCTCCGGCGCGCGATCACCGACCACCGGACCCGGTGGAAGCGCAGCAAGCTCAAGGCGACCGCCAGTATCGGGCTGGTCTCGATCGACCGCGCCAGCGAATCGGTGTCCCAGGTGCTGAACCAGATGGACTCGGCCTGCAGCGCGGCCAAGGACGCCGGGCGCGACCGGGTCAAGAGCTACCAGATCGACGATCAGGAGCTGTCGCAGCGCGACCGCGCAATGGCGCTGGTGACCGAGCTGGAAAGCGCGCTGGACAGCGACCGGATCGAGCTGTACGGCCAGCGCATCCTGCCGCTGAGCCCGGGCGCCGACGGCAAGCATCACTTCGAGGTGCTTTGTCGTATGCGCGCGAAGGACGGCTCGCTGGTGCTGCCGGACGAGTTCGTGCCGGCGGCCGAGGCTTACGGCCGGATTCACTTCCTCGACGAGTGGGTGTTCCGGCGCGCGTTCGCGATGCTGACCGAGAGCCCGCTGAAGTCAAAGGTCGCGCGGCTGTCGCTGAACCTGTCGGCCAAGACCTTCGGGCGGCCGCGATTCCTGGCCTTCGTGCAGCGCCTGTTCGAGGAAACCGGACTGGAACCCTCCAAGATCTGCTTCGAGATCACCGAAACCGCGGCGATCAGCAACCTGTCGCGCTGCACCGACTTTCTGCGCGAGCTGCGCTACCTGGGTTGCCGCTTCTCGCTGGACGATTTCGGCACCGGGCTTTCGTCGTTCAGCTACTTGAAGCACCTGCCGGTCGATTACCTGAAGATCGATGGCTCTTTCGTCAAGGACATCGCCAGCTCCACCGCCGATTATGGGCTGGTGCGAACGATCAACGAGATCGGGCATTTTCTGGGCAAGGAAACCGTGGCCGAATACGTCGAATCTGAAGAAGTGCTGGAGCACCTGCGCGAGATCGGGCTGGACTTCGCGCAGGGCTTCGCGATCGAGGAGCCGCGCCCGCTAGTCGAGATCCTCGAAGTGAAATGAGCTCGTGAGCTTCGTCGCCCGCCTGCGCGGCAGCGGCTCGGGGCGCGAATACCCGTGCGATGAACTGCTCAACCTGGATCCGGCCGACGGCCGTCCGCTGCGGATGGAACTGGACCTCGAGGCGCTCGCGGCAACCTATCCCGACCACTCCTGGTACCGACCGGAACGAAAAAACATGTGGCGCTTCGGGCCGCTGCTGCCGCTGGACCCGAACCTGGATGCCGACCGTCTCCACATCGTCAGTCTCGGTGAAGGTCACACGCCGCTGCTGGACGCCAGCGAGCTGTCGCCGGCGCGCTCGGCCCGGCTCGAGCTGTGGCTCAAGGACGAGGGGCATCCGCACCCGGGCTTCGGCGAAAACCCGACCCACAGCTTCAAGGACCGCGGGATGGCGGTGGTGGCCTCGATGGCGCGCCGCTTCGGGCTCCAGGCGCTGGCG
>JBFJNB010000090.1:0-8155 GCA_041633655.1 Lysobacterales bacterium
GGGCACCTCGGCGGTGCGGCCCCAAAGCTCCCCGCCGATGAAGTTGCCCAGGCGGCCGAAAAAAAGCCCTGGCGGCACCAGCGGGGCGACGAAGTCGGTGACCTGGAAGAACGTCCGCCCGGTCTTCCTGCCGTACCAGGCGATCGCGACCAGCGCCCCGAGCAGTCCGCCGTGAAAGGACATCCCGCCCTTCCAGATCTGGTAGATCCGGTGCGGGTCGGCGAGCACGTATTCCAGGTCGTAGAACAGGATGTACCCGAGCCTCCCGCCGAGCACGACGCCGAGCGCGCCGTAGAACAGCAGGTCCGAGACCTGCTCCTGGGTCCAGGCGTTTCCAGGCTGGCGCGCGCGGTTAACGCCCAGGAACCAGAACGCCGCGAACCCCAGCAGGTACATGATCCCGTACCAGTGGACCTTGATCGGCCCCAGGGCAAAGGCGACGGGATCGAAATCGACGAAATACGGCATCGGGCACCTTCAATCGGGCGCGCCGATTCTAACCCGAATGACGGGCACAGGTGTCCAACAGCGCGGTCAGCTCCCCGGCAGCACGCGCGCGATGACCCCCTTGAGATACGAAGTCTCGGGAATCGCCGGGTGAATCGGGTGGTCGGGACCCTGGTGGAGTACTTCCAGGATCTGCAACTGGCGGTCCACGTGGCGGGCGGCCGCCTGCAGCAGCGCGATGAAACGCTCGGGCGCGAGGTGATACGAGCACGAACAGGTGATCACAATGCCGTCGGTGCTCAGCGCGCGGAGCGCCAGCTCGTTCACCCGCCGGTAGGCCGCCTCACCGGCTTTCAGGTCCTTCTTGCGTTTGATCAGCGCGGGGGGGTCCAGGATCACCGCGTCGAATCGTTGATTCTCGGCCAGCGCGGCCTTCAGGAACGCGACCGCGTCGGCCCGGTGGGCCCGGACCCGATCGGCGATTCGGTTGGCGGCGGCATGGTCCTCGATCCCGGCCACCGCCGCGGCGGAGACGTCGACGCAGACGACCTCTTCCGCCCCGGCCGCGGCCGCGCGCAGTCCCCAGGCGCCGAGATAGGCGTAGGCATCCAGCACCCGGCCACCGGCGACGTAGCGCGCGAGACGCTCGCGGTTGGCGGCCTGATCGAAGAACCAGCCGGTCTTCTGCCCCGCGCGCGGATCGACCCGGAACTCGAGCCCGCCCTCGGCGATGGTCAGCTCCTCCGGAACCGAACCGGCAGCGACCTCGACATAGCGCGGCAAGCCCTCCAGGTCGCGCACCGGCACGTCGTTGCGCCACAGGATGCCGGCGGGTTTCAGGACCTTGGTCAGCGCCGCGACCAGCGGCTCCTTGAGGCGCTCCATGCCGGCGGTGGTGAGCTGGGCCACAACGACGTCGCGGTAGCGATCCACGACCAGCCCGGGGAGCCCGTCGGATTCACCGTACACCAGGCGGTAACAGGGGTCCCGATACAGCCGCCGGCGCAGCCCCAGGGCGATGTTCAGGCGATGGGTCAAAAGCGACTGGTCGATCGGGGCGGGCTTGCCGCGCACCACCAGCCGGGCCGCGATCAGCGAGCGCGGGTTGACGTAGCCCGAGCCCAGCGGTTTGCCGCCGTGGGCGACGATAGTCACCGGGTCCCCCGGCTCGTGCGCGGTCAGCGGCGTCTCCCGGGTGTCGACCTCGTTGGAAAACACCCACATGTGCCCGGCCTGGAGCCGGCGCTCCTCGCCCTTGTTCAGCTTGAGTATTGGGTACATCGAGCCGCAAAAGGCGCCAATTGTACCAGCGCCCTAACAGGACACCAGACGCGCGCGGGGTTACACTCCGGGACCCTGCCACGAGCGATGGTTGCCAGTTTGAACCGTCTCAGCGAGTCCACCAGCCCGTACCTTCTGCAGCACGCCGACAACCCGGTCCACTGGTGGCCGTGGTGCGACGAGGCGCTGGAGCTCGCGGCAACGACCGACCGCCCGATCCTGCTGTCGATCGGCTACTCCGCCTGTCACTGGTGCCACGTGATGGCGCACGAGTCGTTCGAGGACGAGGAGACCGCGAGGGTCATGAACGAGCTCTTCGTCAACATCAAGGTCGACCGCGAGGAACGCCCGGATCTGGACAAGATCTACCAGCTCGCGCATCAGGTCCTGACCCGCCGCGGCGGCGGCTGGCCGCTGACGGTGTTCCTGGCGCCGGATACCCGGCTGCCGTTTTTCGCCGGCACCTATTTTCCGCGCGAGACCCGCTACGGGATGCCGTCGTTCAAGAGCCTGCTCGAGCGGATCGCGGCGGCGTGGCGCGATCAGCGCTCGGAGCTGGAGCAGCAGAACCGGCAGATGCAGGAGTTCCTCGCCGGGGTCGCCGCGCCCCGGGGCGACGACGAGCTGCCGGACGCTACGCTCGCCGGACAGGCGCTGGCACAGCTCTCCCAGCAGTTCGATCCTGAGCACGGCGGCTTCGGCGGCGCGCCCAAGTTCCCCAATCCGAGCAACCTGAGGTTCCTGCTGCGCTGGCCGTTCGCGGGCGACGACCGCGCACGGGCCCAAGAGATGGCGCTGACCACGCTCGCCAGGATGGCCGCCGGCGGCATCCACGACCACCTGGCCGGCGGCTTCTGTCGCTATTCGGTGGACGCTCAGTGGATGATCCCGCACTTCGAGAAGATGGCCTACGACAACGCACAACTGCTGCCGCTGTACGCGCTGGCCTGGCGGGTGAGCGGTGATCAGTGGTTCCGCGAGGCCGCCACCGGGATCGTCGATTGGGTGCTCGCCGATCTCCAGGGTGAGGACGGCGGTTACTACTCCAGCTACGACGCCGATTCCGAGGGCGAGGAGGGGCGCTACTACATCTGGACCCCGGACCAGGTCGAGGCGCTCCTCAGCGCGGAGGAGTACGCGGCGTTCGCGCCCCGCTTCGGCCTCGACCGGCCGCCGAATTTCGAGCAGCAGGCCTGGCACCTGCACGCGTTTCGATCGATCGAGGACGTCGCCGCGAAACTCGGGATACCGGCAGCGGAGGTGCGCGCGCGCATCGCCGGCGCGCGCCGGAAACTCCTGGCCGAGCGCGCAACCAGGGTGCCTCCGGGGCGCGACGACAAGACGCTTTGTTCGTGGAACGCGCTGATGATCGAGGGGATGGCGGTAGCGGCGCGCAATCTGGACGACGAACGCCTGCTGGTCTCGGCGCGCCGGGCGCTGGATTACCTGCGCGCGACGCTGTGGGACGGCGAGCGGCTGCTGGCGGTCGCGCGCGACGGCAAAGCCCGACTCAACGCCTATCTGGACGACCACGCGTTTCTGCTGCTGGCGCTGATGGAATTGCTCGCCACCGACTGGCGCGACGCCGATCTGGATTTCGCGGTGACCCTGGCCGACGCGCTGATCGAGCGCTTCGCCGACTCGGAAGGCGGCGGCTTCTTCTTCACCTCGCACGACCACGAGGCGCTGATCCAGCGGCCCAAGCCATTCCAGGACGACGCGATCCCGTCCGGCAACGCGGTCGCCGCCGAGGCCCTGCTGCGGCTGGGTCATCTGCTCGCCGAACCGCGTTATCTGGGCGCCGCGGAAGGTGCCTTGCGCGGCGCGGGCCCGGAGCTGAGGCGCTTCCCGCACGCTTATTGCGCATCCCTGTGCGCGCTGGCCGATGCGCTCGACCCGTCGCGGCTGCTGATCCTGCGCGGCGAGATCGCCGCCGAGCAGCGCAACGCGCTGACCCGCAAGCTGAGCCCGCGCGATGCGCTGTACCGGGTCGCCGGTGCGCTGGAGACCCGTTATCCGCTGAAGGGTGGGTTCACCGCCTACCTGTGCCAGGGCCTGAGCTGCTCGGCCCCGATCGAGTCGCTGGGCGAGCTCGAGCGTGCTCTCGACGGCGGGGTCGCCGCCGATGGATGACCGCGCGCTGCCGAGCCCGGACGACGTCGATCGGACCCATCCCGGCTACGCGCGCTGGCGCGGCGTGATCCCATTGCCAAACGAGCGAATGATGCTGCACGTCGGGGCCGAGACGGTCGAGAACTTCTTCGTCGTCGCCGACGCCTGGGCACAGACCCTGTGCGCTCGCATCAACACCGGCGATCGGGTGCTGGACCTTGGCTGCGGCTGCGGGCGCACCGCGCGGCTGCTGGTCAACGACGGCCGGATCGCGGCCTACCTCGGCCTCGACGTGGTCGAACCGTTCGTCGCCTGGTGCACCCGCCACATCACGGCCGCGCACCCGAGATTCGAGTTCGCTCATCTGGACGTGGCCACCCCGCGCTACAACCCCGAAGGGACGATGCCGGCGACCGGCGCGAGTTTGCCGGTTCCCGATGATGCATTCGACCTGGTGTTTGCCGCGTCGCTGTACACCCACCTCAGGCCCGATGGCGCACGGCGTTATCTGGAAGAGACCGCGCGCGTGCTGCGCTCCGGCGGCACCGCGGTCGTCTCGTTCCACGACCGCCCGGCCGGCGGTGCGGATTTTTCCGGCGACGAGTTCCGCGCCGACTACGCGCTGGATCTTTTCGTCGGCCTGTGCGCCGAAGGCGGGTTTCGCGTGACCGAGAACCTGGGCGACCTGTGCGGCCAGACCGCGCTCGTGCTGGCCGCCCCCGGTTGAATCATTCCAGCCCGAGCACCTCGGGTCCCTGACGGAACACCAGGTCGAACGGGATGCTGGCCGCGGCGAGGCGGTCGAGGTCACCCTGGAGTTCGGGCCCGACCACGCCCTTTTCGGCCAGCAGCGCGGTCACGCCGGCGTAATCGCCGTCGCCCTGCAGGGTCAGGATCAGCCGGCCCAAGGCCTCGATCGCGGTCGTCATCGCGTCCGGATTGACCCGGTAGAGCCCGCTTTCCGGGTCTCGAGTGAACGCGCCCTGCTCGGCGAAGAAATTGAACTGGGTCATGTTCGCGCGTGCGTGCGCGCTGGTCGCTCCCCAGCGGATTGCGCGGAAGAAATCGGCCAGGAAGCTGACGTAATTGTCCATCAACTGGCCTTCCGCGATCTCGCCCTTCTGGTACAGCCTGCCGATCATGTAGAGCCCGAGGATGTCGGCCTTGGCCTCCTCCAGGGGCGAGGCGGTTTCTTTCAGCGCCTGGCGCACCGTGCCCGTCCCGTCGATTGTGTTCTTGATTCCGAGGCCATGCGCGACCTCGTGGAACATCACGTTGCCGAAGAACGCGTCGAATGTGATGTGGTCGCGCTGGTCGGTGGCGATCAGGGTCTCGGCGATCGGCACCAGGATGCGATTGAACTTGGCCCGCATCGCGTTCTTGAGCTGCAGCCGGCGGCTGCCCTTGGCCAGCTGCACGCGCTCGTCGTTGGGCAGGTTGATCGCGATGGTCTTGGTGCCGGCGTTGCAGTCGCCGGCGTAGTAGACCACGTCGTAGGCGTTGAGGTCGGAATCGGTGCCGGGGGTCTCGGTCTTGTATCGGTCGGGGACCGGCAGCCCGCGCTGCAGCTCGGGCAGGAACGACGTGAAACGCGCCAGGCGCTCGCTCCATTCGAGGTCCTTGACCAGCACGTAGGCCTCGAACGCGGCGCGATAGTTGTAGAGCTGGTCCTCGTAAGTCTCGATCGGGCCGTAGACCAGATCGATTGGATTGGTCTTGGCGTCCATCCAGGCCAGATCGGACTCGTAGTAGTCGTCGCTCAATAGCGCATCGGCGCGAAGCCCGAGGTAATGCGCGAAGCCCGCGTCCTCGGCCAGCTCCGCGGCCTGGCGCAACAGAGCTGCGGCGCGCTCCAGTTCGGGTTTGAACTCCTGGCTGTAAGGGTGCAGGTGCAAGGCCCCGTCTTTATCGCGCCTGACCAGCGAATAAAGTCCGGCCTTGGCCGGCTCGTCCCAGGCTTCGAACTCGGCCTTGGTCATGTCCTCGGGATAAAAGCGCGCACCGGGCGGTTTCGGGCCGACCCCGGTCAGGAACGGACGGTCGCCATCGAGACGGTCCCACGGGCCATAGTTGATCTCGGCGAAGCGGCGCGCGCGCGGGTCCTCGATCGAGGCCAGCAGCGGGGCGGGATCGCCATAGGCCTGGCGCCAGAACAGATCGTCCATGATCCTGGCCGCCTCGATCAGCACGCCGATCAGCTCGCGCTGCCGGCCGCTGAGATGCGACAGGTCCGCGCTCAGGGAGACCGTCGCGTAGATCTCGAAGCGGCTCGGGTCGACCGCGATCGCCGGGGCGGCGGCCGCCGCCGGTTCGGGCGCCGCGGCATCGTCCGGGCCGCCGCCGCAGGCAGCGGTGAGCACGGCAACGAGAAACAACGGGAATCGTCTCATGATGGCTTCATTCCGATCAGCGTGGGAGTCGCGACTATACTCCGCTCGCGCGCCTTTCTCACCGTCTTCCGGCGCCCTCCGGGTGGGGTTCGGGTATCATCCGGCGGCAGTCAACGAACTACTCTGACAGGACATTAGGAGAACCGAATGGACTGGGATTACCACCAGATTCTGAACGACTACATCATCCCCTGGGGAATCAAGCTCCTGATCGCGGTCGCGATTTTCGTGCTCGGCCGCTGGATCGCCAAGGCGGTCGTCGGCGTGCTGCGCAGGGTCATGAGAAGAACCGGGATGGACGACATCCTGGTGAATTTCTGCTCGTCGATCCTGCGCGTGCTGCTGCTGGTCGTGGTCCTGGTCGCGGCGCTGGATCAGCTCGGCCTGAACACCACCTCGCTGGTCGCGATTCTCGGTGCGGCGGGACTGGCGATCGGCCTGTCGCTGCAGGATTCGCTGAAGAACCTGGCCGCCGGCGTGATGCTGGTGATCTTCCGGCCGTTCAAGTCGGGCGATTTCGTCGAGGCCGGCGGCGTCACCGGCAAGGTACAGGAGATCAACATCCTGAACACCAAGCTGCTGACCCCGGACAACAAGGAGGTCATCGTCGCCAACGGCGACGTGGTCTCCGGCACGATCACCAATTTCACGGCGATGCCGACCCGGCGGGTCGATCTGACCTTCGGGATCGGCTACGGCGACGACATCGATCGGGCGCGCGAGATCATCAAAACGGTCCTGGCCGAGCATCCGCTGGTGCTGGCCGATCCGGCGCCGGTGGTCGCGGTCTCGGCGCTGGCGGATTCCAGCGTCAACTTCGTGGTCCGGCCGTGGGCCGCAACCGACGACTACTGGCAGGTCTACTGGGACGTGACCGAGCGGGTCAAGCGGGGCTTCGATGACGGCGGCGTGTCGATTCCGATCCCGCAGATGGACGTGCACCTGGAAAAGGTCGCATGAAGGCGGCGTTCATCGGCCTGGGGGTCATGGGATTTCCGATGGCCGGCCACCTGCGCGCCGGCGGGATCGAGGTGACCGTATACAACCGCAGCGGTGCCAAGGCGCAAGCCTGGGTGGAACGCCACGGCGGCGGCCTGGCGCCGACCCCGGCCGCTGCCGCCGCCGGCGTCGACTGTGTGCTGGTGTGCGTGGGCAACGACGCCGACGTGCGCGCGGTCGTGCTCGGGGCAGACGGCGCGCTCGCGGGGATGGATCGGGGGGCGGTACTCATCGATCACACGACCACCTCGGCCGAGCTGGCGCGGGAACTCGCCGGGCATGCCGCCGAGCGCGGGGTCGGCTTCGTCGACGCGCCGGTATCCGGCGGTCAGGCGGGCGCCGAAAACGGCGCACTGACGGTCATGTGCGGCGGCGAGCCGGGCCCGTTCGAGCGCGCGCGGCCGGTGATCGAGCACTACGCCCGGCGGGTGCGCCTGATGGGCCCGGCCGGGAGCGGCCAGTTGACCAAGATGGTCAACCAGATCTGCCTTGCCGGGCTGATCGAGGGGCTGGCCGAGGGGCTGCACTTCGCGCGCCGGGCCGGCCTCGATCCGGTGGCGGTGGTCGAGGTGATCTCGAAAGGCGCGGCCCAGTCGTGGCAGATGGACAACCGCCACCAGACCATGATCGATGGACACTACGAGCACGGCTTCGCGGTCGATTGGATGCGCAAGGACTTAGGCATCGCGCTGGCCGAGGCCGGGCGCAACGGCGCGCGACTGCCGGTCGCCGCGCTGGTCGATCAGCTATACGCCGAGGTGCAGGCGATGGGGGGGCGGCGCTGGGACACCTCCAGTCTGCTGGCGCGGCTGGAACGCGATTGAGTCAATCCGCGGCCGGCGCCTGCTTGCGCGGCAGCGAATCGCCCAGGTGGACCCAGTCCACCGCGGTGTCGGAATAAACGTGGGCCTGCGGGTCGCGGTCGA
>JBFJNB010000091.1:0-8127 GCA_041633655.1 Lysobacterales bacterium
GCGCCGCGCCGAGATCGAGGCGGCGCTGCGGGACGACCCCGATCTGGCCCGGGAATACGCTCGGCTGCGCGCCGACCTGGACGGCGCCGGGCGCGAGGTCGAGCCGGCACCGCAACCGCCACCGCAGGCGCTCCGGCGCTGGCACGAGACCATCGACCGCGCCGCCCGCGCAGAGGCGACCCGCGCCGAGCGCCGCCCGCGCATTCACTTCGGCTCGTTCGCGTGGGGCTCGGCGATCGGGATCGCACTCGCCGCCGGCATCGCGCTGGTGGCGCTGTGGCCGGCCGGCCGGATCGACCCGGGTCCCGAGACGCCCATCGTCGCCGCGCGCGACCCCGGTCCGCCGGCGGCGTTCGCGCGCGGGCTCACGCAGCACCTGGGTCAGACCCGCCAAGAGATCGCCACGCTGGCCTCGGCACCGGCCGGCGACCACGCGGCGCTGGTGATGCAGATCATCGACCAGAACCGGCTGTTCGAGCAGGCCGCCGAGCACTCCGGCGCGCCGGCGGTGGCGCGCGCGCTGCGCGGCTTCGAGCCGATTCTGCTCGAGCTGCTGGATGCCGAACTCGCGCCCGAACGCGCATCGGCGCTCAAGGCTCAGCTCGCGTTCGAGCTGAACGTCGTGCTAACCCGACTGGCCCGCGAGGCATCAGAAAGGTCGAACACTTAAACGAGGATCGAACGACCATGCACACGCCGATCAAATCCATCCTGGCCGCCGCGACCCTGCTGGCGGCGGCGTCGGGGGTTGCCCAGAACGCGCCCACCGTCGCGGACGAACGATTGAAGATGGCCGCTATAGAGGCGCTGATCGCCGCGCCGCCGGAACGGGCGGTGGCGATCGTCAAGAAGGTGCTGGCGGGCGATCACTCGGACGAGCTGAAGGCGCGCGCGCTGTTCGTGCTGAGCCAGGCCGACTCGCCAGAGGCCGGCGCGCTGCTGCTGGAAGTCGCCCGCGGCGCCAATGAGACGCTGCGCGCGGAGGCGATCCGCGGGATCGGCATTTCCGGCGACCGGGCCGGCATCGCCGCGCTGGGTGAGCTTTATCGTTCCGGCGACCACCGGGTGCGGGAAGCGGTCATGGAAGCCTACCTGATCGCGGACGCCAGCGACGAGGTCTACCAACTGGCCGTCAACGCAACGACCGACGAGGAGTTCGAGCGCGCGGTGGCGACGCTCGGGGCCATGGGCGCGCGGGAAGAACTGCGCCGGCTGCGCGACCGCGCCGGCTCGTCCCGCGAGCTGATCCACGCCTATGCGGTGTCCGGCGACGTGGACACGCTGATCGAACTCGCCGGAGACGGCGCCGAACCCGAGCGGCAGCTCCAGGCGATCCGCGCGCTCGGCATTGCCGGCGGTGATCGGGTCAACGCCGCACTGGTCGAGATCTACCGCCGCGGCGGCGCGGCCCAGAAAGAAGCCGCGCTGAACGGCCTGCTGATCGCCGGGCACGACCAGGGCGTGCTCGAGCTGTACCGGTCGAGCCAGGATCCCGCCGAGAAACGCCAACTGATGCGCACGCTGGCGCACATGGACAGCGACGCGGTCTGGGAGCTGATCGAGACCACGTTGGAAGACGGGCCATGATAAAGGCCAAGTACGCGACCTCAGTCGCGGCCGCCGGGGCCCTGCTGGCGGCAGCGTGGGCCGGCGCCGCCGAGCTGCCGGGGCCGGCAGCCGACGGCTGGTATGCCTGGGAGGTTGCGGCGGTGGCGGACCAGGGCGACCGCTGCTGTTATCAGGGCCGCTGGGACCGCCAGATGACCCCTCGCTGCGACCTGGACGGCCGATCCGGGAGCGTTGTGGTCGATTCCGACTCGGCGACCGACGAAATCCGCATCTACGCGCTGCTGCGGGACGGGAGCCTGGCGAAGCTTCGGACCCTGAGCCGCGACTGCCCGGTGACCACGGCGGCGCCGGTCTCGGACCTCGGCCGGATCGAGATCGATGCCAGCCTGGACTGGCTCGAGCGGCGCCTCGAACCGGGGACGAGGTTCGACTCGGAGATCGTCGCGGCGATCGCGGCCCATCGCGGGCCGCGGGCCGCGGCGTTCCTGGTGCAGACGGCGCGCGGTAGCGGCCCCGCAGCGCTGCGCCGGGACGCGATCTTCTGGATGGCGGTGGCGCGCGGGCGCGAACTCGGCGCCGAGGTCGAACGGCTGATGTTCGAGGACCCGCTGCCGGAAATTCGCGAGCACGCCGCGTTCGCGTGGTCCCAGTCGGAGGCGGACGGGCGCGCCGCGGCGCTGATCCGGCTCGGCGGCAGCGACCAAAACGCCGGGGTCAGGGGGCAGGCGTGGTTCGCGCTGGCGCTGACCGAGGCGCCCGACAGCGAGAGCGCGATCCGGCAGGCCATCGCGCGCGACCCCAGCGGCCACGTCCGCGAGCAGGCGGTGTTCGCGCTGGCGCAGTTGCCGCAGGAGCGGGCCGTCAAGGCGCTGATCGGGGTGCTGGAGGACCGCGGTCTCGCCTTCGAGGCCCGCCAGCGCGCGCTGTTCTGGCTGGCCCAGTCGGAGTCCGACCTGGCCTACGAGTACGTCGACCGCCTGCTCGCCGGCCCGAGGTCCGCGAACTGACCATTGGTCCCGGCGCCACGGGGATTCAGGGCTGGAGTCGGCGCACGCGCATCCAGGAGACGTAGGCGGCAACCAGCGCGTAGCCCGCGGCCAGCGCCAGCGCCAGGTGGATGCTGGCGAGGAAGCGATCGGTCGGCGCCGATTCGATCGGGATGTCCCCGAGCTTCAGAGACATGATCAGCACGACGATGCCCATGCAGACCAGGTTGCCGAGCGTGCGCGACAATGACAGCAGCGCCGCCGCGACCCCGATGTTGCCGGTTGTCAGCGCGCGCATCGCCGAGGAGTTGTTGGGGGTCGAGAAGCACGCGAACCCGGCGCCGACGACGAGCTGACCCACGATGACGATCCAAACCGGTGAACGTTGATCGAGCAGCAGCAGCCACAGAAAGCCAATTGCCACCACCAGGCAGCCGCCGGTGGCGAGCTTGCGCGGCAGAATGCGATCCGACAGCCGGCCGGCCAGCGGCGCGCCGATCGCCATGACCAGCGCCTGGACAACGAGAATCCGTCCGGTCTCGGCCGGCGACAGCCCGCCGATGTACTGCAGGTAAAGGCTGAGCAGAAAAACGACCGGAAAACTGGCGCCGTACATCAAAGTCGAGGCTGCCAGCGCGAGCGAGAATGAACGGTTCCGGCGCAAGATACGGATCCGCACCAACGGGTGTTCGACGCGAAGCTGATGGGCCACGAAGGCCATGCCGCCGATCACGCCGACCCCTGCGAACCCGAGTCCCGCTGGCGTCGTGATCCTGGAGAGGCCGAGCACGAAGGCGCCGATCGCGATCGCGAAGATGAAGCTGCCGGGCAGATCGAAGCGCGGCCGCTGTTCGACCTTCCACTCGCCCTTGAGAAACAACACCGTGCCGCCCAGGATCAACAGCGACAGCCCGACCTGGGACAGAAAAATCCAGCGCCAGCCGAAAGCCTCGGTCACGACGCCGCCGACCCATGGCCCCAGGGTCAGCCCGACGTACACGGCGGCAGCCTGGAATCCCAGCGCCGAGCCGAGCCGCTCGGCCGGAAATACCGACGTGATGATCGCCGCACCGGGCGCGAAGATCATCGCGCCGGAGATCCCCTGGACCGCCCGGGCGCCGAGTAGCATTTCCATGCTGTCGGCGAGACCAGCCATCAATCCACCCAGCATCGATACCAGGATGCCCAGCAAATACAGTCGCTTACGGCCGTAAATGTCGGCCAGCTTGCCGATCGGAAGCGACAGAGCCGCGGCGGCCAGCACAAACGACGTCGGCAGCCAGCTCACCGCAATGGCACCGGCGTTCAGTTCCGCCGCGATCGTCGGCACCGCCACATTGACGCCGGACAGCATCAACGGGTTGAACAGCGACCCGATGCAGACGATCAGCAGCACGACCTGGCGCGCGCCTGGATGCTGGTGGTAGAAAGTCGTGGGATCGGGCGCAGCCGAGGCCGCGGTGGGAGCGGTCATGCGCCGCGATCGGCAGTTTGCGGCGGCGCCGTCACCCGGCCCGCCTGCGATGCTCCGGGCTGGCGTCCAGCCGTTTCAATCCAGCGACTCGATCACCGCGATCACCGCCGCGGCGCATTTGTCGATCTGTTCCCGGACCTCCCGGATCGCGGCCTGGTCGCGGTCTTGCAGAGCCGAGACCCGTTTTCGCCAGAGTTCGGCCAGCGCATCGATCTCCGCCGCGGCCGGCTTGGGCAGCAGCCGGCCCAGGGTCTGCAGGCTCAGCACGTGTCCCCAGCCGCGGTTCCAGGCGACGTCCTTGGCGCTCTCGCCGTAGCCGAGTTGGTTGACTTGGGCCCCCAGCTCGCCGAGGTGTGAGACCACCTCGAACGACGCGGCGCGCAGGTTGCGCTGGGCCTCGGTGGTTTCGTTGCGCCAGGTGTTGTAGCCGAGGCTCGACACCGCGACAACTAAGCTGATCAGCGCCACCGCGTTGCGGTGGAGCTGCTGGGCAATGGTTTCGAAGCGGCCTGCCACGGCGTCATCGCCTCGGTCAGTCGCCGGTCACGTGCTTGCCGCCGGTCCAGCCGCCGCGCCTGAGCACGCGCTGGCCCATCGCTCGGGGGGATGTTTCCAACTGGGTGGCCATCGAATCGTTCCAGCGGTTCAGGAATCCGTACAGGCAGATCACGGCGAGGATCTCGCAGATCTGGTTCTCGCTCCAGTACGCCCGCATCCGCGCCATGATCGGATCGTCGACCTCGTTCGGGACCGAGCCCGCGGCGAACGCGAAATCCAGCGCGGCGCGCTCGGCCTCGCTGTAGAGCGCGCTGGTCTTGTAGTCCCAGATGGCGTCGAGCTTGTCCTGGGAGATGCCGTGGATCCGGGCGGCGACCAGCGAGTGGGCCTCGCAGTACTGGCAGCCGGCGGCGCGGCTGGCGAAGTGCGCGACGAGTCGTTTGTAGCCGAGATCGACCTCGCCTTCCGGGTCCATCACCGCCTGGGTCAGCACGCCGAAGCCTTTGACGATTTTGGGGCGCCGCTGCATGGTCAGCAGCGAGTTCGGGACGAACCCCAGGATCTTCTCGAAAATCCCGAAGTCGTCGGCCAGTTCCGGATGCGCGTCTTTGTCGAGCGGCGCCATATGGGCCATGGTTCCAATTCCTCGCGTTGCCAGCGCGATCAATTCTACTACCTGTTTGGCGCGCGTCGGCCGGGTGGTTATCATCCGCGGGCGGCAGTGGATCCAAAGCGTTGGGGTGACGTGAGCGAAGCAAACCCGGGCAAGCGCATCTGTCTGTGGTCGGGACCGCGCAACGTGTCGACCGCGCTGATGTATTCGTTCGCGCAGCGCGCCGATACCCGTTGCGTGGACGAACCGCTGTACGGCCACTACCTCGAGGTCTCGGGGGCGCGTCATCCGGGCGGGGACGAGGTGGTCCGGGCGCTCGACACCGACGGCGAGCGGGTCGTGCGCGAGGTCGTTCTGGGCCCTTCGGTGCGCCCGGTTCTGTTTCTGAAAATGATGGCCCACCACCTGATCGCCCTGGACTGGGGGTTCTTGGACCAGACCGTCAACGTGATTCTGACCCGAGACCCGCGCGAGGTACTGGCCTCGCTGGTCAGGCAGGTGCCGCAACCGCGGCTGGCCGACACCGGCTACGAGGTCCAGTTGCGCCTGTCGGAACGCTTCCCCGACGCGCCGGTGGTGGATGCGCGCGAACTGCTGACCGACCCGCCCGGGGTGCTGGCCGAGCTGTGTCGGCGCCTGAGCCTGGACTTCGATCCCGGGATGCTGAGCTGGCCGCCGGGAGCGAAATCCTGCGACGGGGTATGGGCGCCGCACTGGTACCACAACGTGCACCGCTCGACCGGGTTTCAGCCGTACCGGCCCAAGACCCGGCCGCTGGACCCGGCGCTGGAGCCGTTGCTGGCCGAGTGTCGGCCGCTGTATCGAACGCTTTACGCCCGCGCGATCCGGGCCACTAGAGGAACCTCGATGACCGATTCACCGCCGCTCCGAGAGCTGCTGCCCGATCCGCGCAACGCCGACATCAAAGTCCACGTCGGCGGCCGCCTGGTGCCGCGCGCCGAGGCGCGCGTGTCGGTGTTCGACAGCGTGGTTCAGGGCGGCGACGCGGTGTGGGAGGGCCTGCGGGTCTACGACGGGCGCATTTTCATGCTGGACGCTCATCTCGAGCGCCTGTTGGACTCAGCCAAGGCGCTGGCCTTCGCCGCGGTGCCGGACCGTGACGCGGTCAAGGCCGCGATCTTCGAAACCCTCGAGGCCAACGGGATGCGCGACGCCGCGCACATCCGCCTGACGCTGACCCGCGGCGAGAAGACCACCTCGGGCATGAGCCCCGAGTTCAACCGCTTCGGCCCGACCCTGATCGTGCTGGCCGAGTGGAAGCCGCCGGTCTACGACAACTCGGCCGGCGTGCGGCTGATCACTTCGGCGATCCGGCGCAACACGCCGTCCTGCCTGGATTCGAAGATCCACCACAACAATCTGCTCAACAACATCCTGGCCAAGATCCAGGCCAACCTGGCCGGGGTCGACGACGCGCTGATGCTGGACCTGAACGGCTTTCTGTCGGAGACCAACGCGACCAACGTGTTCATCGTGCGCGATGGCGTGCTGCTGACCCCGCACGCGGACGCCTGCCTGCCCGGGATCACCCGCGGCGTGGTCATCGATCTGGCCGGAGAGGCCGGTATCGCGTGTCGCCAGACCAACCTCTCGCTGGCCCAGGCCTATACCGCCGCGGAGATGTTCACCACCGGCACGATGGGCGAGCTGTCGCCGGTGATCGAACTCGACGGGCGGGTCATCGGCGATGGTCGCCCCGGCCCGGTGACCCGAGGGCTGCAGCGCGCGTACCGCCAGCGGACCGCGAGTCTGGGTGAGCCGCTGCCGTTCTGAGGTTCATTAGCGGCGGTCAGCGCAGCCCGACAGCGAGTCCACCAGACGGCGCTTCAGCGCGGGATCGGTGACGCTGTCCTTTACCGCCGGCTCCCGGGTGGGGGAGGGGCGGGGCTTCAGCCGTACGATCTCGCCGGTGCCGAGCGTGCCGCGGGCCACCATCTCCGGAACTTCGCCCGCCGCCACCGGGGGGCTGAACAGGTAGCCCTGGATCAGGTCGCAATCGCGCTCCACGACCATCCGGCGCTGATTCTCGCTTTCGACCCCCTCGACGACGACCCGCAGTCGCAGGCTGTGCGCCATGGCAATGATCGCCGCCACGATCTCGGCGTCCTCACGCTTGCGCTCGATGTCGAGGATGAAGCTGCGATCGATCTTCAAGGTGTCGATCGGGAACCGGCGCAGGTGACTGAGCGACGAGTAACCGGTGCCGAAGTCGTCCAGCGCGATGCGCACGCCCTGCTGCTTGATCCGGCGCAGCGTTTTGATCGCCCGATCCGGGTCGTCCATGATCGTGCTCTCGGTGATCTCGATCTCGAGCGCCCCGGGGTCCAGTCCGCTCTCCTCGAGGGCATCTGCCACCAGGCGCGCCACGTCCTGGCGCGTAAACTGCACGCTGGAGACGTTGATCGAAACCAGCACCGACGGGCCGTTGCGGCGCTGCCAGGTGCGCGCTTCACGGCATGCCTCGCGCAGCACGCGCTCGCCGATCGGGAGGATCAGGCCGCTCTCCTCGGCCACCGGGATGAACGCCGAGGGCGGGACCAGGCCCTCGTCCGGATCGTGCCAGCGCAGCAGTGCCTCCATGCCGACGATGGCGCCCGACGCGGCGTCGACCTGGGGCTGGTAGTGCACGAGCAGCTGGTCGTTTTCCAGCGCCTTGCGCAGCCGGTTCTCCACCGCCATACGCTCGAAGGCGGCGACGTTCATCGAATCGTTGTAGTACTGGTACGAGTTCTTGCCGTTGGCCTTGGCGTGGTACATCGCCAGGTCCGCGTTCTTGATCAGCTCATCGGAGTGGGTGCCGTCGAGCGGGTACAGCGTAATGCCGATGCTGGCGCTGACGTAGCAGTCGTGATCGTCGAGCTGATACTTGCTCGACAGCGTGTCGATGATCCGCTTGGCGACCTTACCGGGGGCATGCCCGGATTCGACCGACGGCAGCAGGATGATGAACTCGTCGCCGCCCCAGC
>JBFJNB010000092.1:0-8085 GCA_041633655.1 Lysobacterales bacterium
GTCCTGATCGCCCCGGGCCGCCGCCAGCACCGTGTCGCCGATGTGGCGGCCCAGCGCGCGGTAGCTTTCGAACTGGGATTCGGAAAACCACTGGTCCACGGTTGCCTCGTGCGGGAACTCCGCGCTCGAGGCGGCGTAGTTCTGAACGTCCTCCGGCTCGTCGCGGTTCAGCGATGCCTTGAGGTAGAGCAGGATCCCGGGTTTGGCGCCAGGATCGGCCCGCTCGTAGTGGATCGTGCCGATCGCGCAATGGTGTCGGCTGAAGCGGGTGCCCTCGGCGGGTCTCAGGTTGTCCAGTTCGCGTCCGAATTCGATGTCGATCCCGAAATCGGTTCGGCATTTACGGATCGCGTTGCCAAGATCGGAGAAGATCATCTTCGGGTCGGCGCCGGCGTCCGAGACGATGATGAACCGACAGCGACGGCGCACCAGCTCGTACAGCGCCAGATTCTCGAAATGCCCGCCGTCGGACAGATACACGTATCCGGCGCGCTCGTTGGTCTGGCCGAACAGCTCATCGAGCAGCTGCATCAGGCCCACTTTCGGCCCGAGCCTGAGCGCGGTGTCGGAGCGGCGCGGGTTGCCGAGCCACCAGCCAAGGCGCACGTTGAACACGGTCAGCAGAAACGCCATCGCGGCGCTCGACTGGGCCCCCATGCTGGGGCTGATCGCGGCCCCGGAAATCGCCATCGCGGTGCCCAGCGAGATACCGCGGCCGTGGTCGTAGTCGGACGTGGCCCGGAATCCGTTGCGGTCCAGGTTCTGGTCCGCGGCGCGCTCCGGGTCGACGTCACCGGCCGTCCGGAAGCCGGAGTACTTCGGCGTAAACACGAACGATGCGGCTTTGCGCTCCTGCCAGGCCAGTTCGTCGCCGGCGACCAGGTTCAACGCCGCGTTCAGGATCGGGTAGGGGCCGTCGTACCGGTTGTCCGGCTGGTCCGGCCGGGGCCGCAACTCGGAAAGCCCCACGTCGTCGCGCGGGTCGAAGCCGGTGAACTTGTTCGGGTCGCGGCCCGGGTTGGACGCCCCCAGGTAGGCCCGGATCAGCCGGCTGCGGTAGAACAGGTGCATCGAAAACGCATTGATGTCGACCCGGCTGGAAAACCAGATCGCGATCGCCAGCAGCGCCAGGATGTAGACCACGACGTAGCGGTCGGTGGCGACCCAGATCCGCGCCGCGTGGCAGTCGGCGATCACGCGCAGATCGCTCGCGTGCGGCCGCTTGCCGTCGTCGTCCTCCGCGCGCGGCTGCGGCCAGAATCGTTGGCAGAACGCGGCCGGCTGACCGGAGGACTGGAACTGCAGCTTCCCGCTGCCGGCGAGCTTGTCGAGCCCGCCATGCAGTCCGGTTGCGAGCAGCAGCAGCAGGCCGATCACGAACACCGACGGCGCGGCCGCGGTCAGCAGGCTTCTCATCTTGCCGGCCGACTGATCGCCGGACTGCTGGCTCTTGCCCGCGAGCACCCCGCCGATGGTCGTCACCAGCCAGCCGACGCCCAGCATGCCTGCCAGCAGCGAGCCCACCCAGATGATGATGACCGGTCCGTAGAAAACGGCACCGAACAGCCCCACCCAGGCGACCGAATAGATCAGCATCCAGGCGCCGAGCCGGCTCCACCACTGGCGCTCGTGCTCCGAGAACGCGCGTCCGACCAGGCCGATGTGGAACACCGCGGTCAGGATCATCACCCCGATCAACAGTGGGGTGCCCCAGACCGTCACGTGGATCAATGACTGTTCGAACCTGAATTCCCGCGAGATCGCCTCGGCCAGCGAGTTGAGGCCCCACAGCATCACGCCGCCGAGGGCTCCGGCAGCCGGCGCGGACCACAGCACCGCTCGCCACATCCGCGCGCGGTTCGGCGCGCGTTCGCTGTGCTCGGCCTTGCGCCCGAGCAGCCAGGCGCCCACGCGCAACCCCAGCCACGGGATCAGGTAGACCAGCGCCGGGATCAGTAGCCAGTTCCAGCCGGCCTCGGCCGGCCACCACGCGGGCAGATCGAGGAACTCGGGGACCCATCCCCATTCCCGCTCATCCGACAGGCGGGCGCCGAGAACGCCGACCCAGGCCGCGGCGAACAGCGGCAGCACCACGGTCTTCTGGATGAAGGCCTGGGTGGCGTATTCCGGTTGCTCGATGGCCCACAGCCGAAAAGTATTGAGCCCGGTGGTGAATGCGCCAATCACCAGGAACAGCGCGGCGACGAGCAAAAGCACCCACGGCGGGACGGTGCCGTTGAGGTACTCGGAGAATGCGAGCACGGCGCGCGGGACCAGCAGCAGCGCCGACAGCGCGGCGATCAGAATCGTCAGGTTCAGGATCAGGTTGCGGGCGTAGGTGGCGACCACCATCCAGGTATCGGCGCTGAACAACCCGACCTTCGGGGTCAGGTAGTTGCTGAACCCGCGCAAGAAACTGACCGGCTTCGCTTCCGGAACATCGTCGTCCTGGGACGGGTCCTCGCCCGGCACCCGGGCCAGCTCGTGCTGAACCCGATCGATGCCCTGGCGCTTTATCCAGGCCAGCAGCCAGCTCCCGATGTAGCCGCCGCCGGAATTGATCGACAGATAATCGGCGCGTCCGAGCAGCTTCTTGGCCGCCAGCGCCTGCAGCATCCCGAGGTTGAAGGTGGCGCTGCGGATGCCGCCGCCGGACAAGGAAATCCCGAACAGCCGTTCGGCGTGGGCGCGCTCCCTCGCGCGGCGCTCCGCCGTTTCCGGTCCACGGATCGCCTCCAGCTCGGCGGACCACACGGTTTCGAATGAGCTTGCGTCAGACATCGAACGACCTCCCCTCCTGCCTTCGATCCTGGGTAGACGGATTGGCCACCGTCTCATCCGGTCGGATTATACAACGGCGCTCAGGTGTTGGTTCGGGCCACCGCGCCGCCGCGACGCGGGTCGCCGGTCGCGTCGAAGTTCCGTCCCGATGCATCGACCGAGACGGCGTGCACGCCGCCGAAGAAGAGGTTGGTTCCGTCCCAGCGGTGCAGGTCGTCGAAAGCGCGACCCAGTTCGGCGTAGACCTCGGCCGACCACCCCGGCTCGATGCTGACCCGGCCAGCGTCGAAATGAAGGCGCGGCGCCCTGACCGCGGTTTCCAGATCCAGATCGAATTCCAGGATCTGCAAAATAACCTGGACGATCGCGGAGCGGATCCGGTTGGAGCCCCCCGAGCCCAGCGCGATCCGGCGGCCATCGGGTTGGTCGACGATGGTGGGGGCCATCATCGAGGACAGGCGGCGGCCCTCGGTCCAGTTGCCCACGCCGTTGGGACTCAGGTCTTCCTCGCCGAGCAGGTTGTTGAGCTGAACGCCGGTCTCGCCGATCAGCCAGCCGCAGCCCTCGCCATTGGAAACCGTCGTCGCGGCGAGGTTGCCCTGCGCGTCGGCGACGCTCAGATGCGTCGTTCCGCGGGTGGCCAGCCGCCGCTCGCTGAGCGTCTCGACCAGCGTTGCCAGGTGCCCATCGGCCAGCAGTTCCGCGACCAGCTCCGGCAGCGGGTTGGCCTGGAAGGCGGTCCTGGCCCGCTCCACCTGGGTGGTCTGGAACACGCGCGCCAGGTCGCAGGCGTAGGCCGCCGTACCGGACTGCCAGCCGGCGGCGCGCAGACGATCCATCAGGCTCACGCTGAGCGCGATCAGCGACCCGCCGCAGGAGGGCACCGGATTGGTCAGGATGCCGTTGTCCCGATACCGAAACTCGAGCGGCGCTCGCAACTCGGTGCGGTACGCGGCGAGGTCGCCAGGCTGGAGATGCCCGCCGTGGTCGGCGCACAATTCCACGATCTGCTCGGCGATTGGCCCCCGATAGAAGCCTTCGGGGCCTTCCTCGACCAGCCACTCCAGGGTGGCGGCGAGCCGCGGCTGCCGATGAAGACTGCCGGTTGTGACGATGCCCCCGGGATCGGTGTACACGGCCCGCAACGGTTCGCTGGCCGTCAGGATGGGCGTCAGGACGTGGGCGACATAGGCCTGAAACCGGTTGACTTCAACGCCGTCGCGCGCGGCCCGGATCGCCGGCTCTGCCAGGACCCGCAGCGGCACGGAGCCGAGGCGCGCGTGGACCGCGAACAACCCGGACACGATCCCGGGGACCGCGGCCGAACCGGGTCCGATGTGGAATTCCTGGATCGTGGGTCCGAAGTCGGCCTCGATCTCGAAAAACCGGGCGTCGGGGTCTTTCCTGAGCGGTGTCTGGCCAAAGAAATCGAACACCAGGCGCTCGCCGGATGCTGATTCGGCGAGCAGAAACCCGCCGCCGCCGAGCGATGCCAGCAGCGGCTCGGCCACGCACGCCATCAGCAGCCCGGCCACCGCCGCGTCGAACGCGTTGCCGCCGGCTTCCAGCGCCAGCGCGGAGGCGCGGGAGGTCTCGGGATGACCGGAGGCGACGATTCCTGGCATTGAGCAACTCCCTTTGGCAAGATCGGGCGCCACTGTAACGAATCCACCCGCGGAAACGAAATCATCAAAGGACCGAACGATGCTGAAACGCGTACTGCTTGGAGCGGCTCTGGCCGGGCTGGCCGTCGCGGCCTGGGGCGGCGAGCTAACCGATCCCGGAGAGGTCGCGGTTCCCGACGATGCGGCCGACGTGCGCCCGCTGTTGCCCGGCGCCAAGGCGCCCGCGTTTCGGGCGACCAACGCCTACGGGGAGGAGTTCGTGTTCGACCCGGCGGCGCTCGAGCGCCCGGCGGTGCTGATCTTCTATCGCGGCGGCTGGTGCCCCTACTGCAACCTGTACTGGTCCGAGCTGCGCAAGGTCGAGGATGAGTTGCTGGCGCTGGACCTGGACTTGGTCTTCCTTAGCGCCGATTCGCCGGCGGTACTGGCCGAGGCGGTCGCCGACTCGAACGAGCGTCCGGCCTACCACCTGCTGTCCGACGCCAGCTCTTCGATCGCGGTCCAGTTCGGGATCGCGTTCCGGGTCGACGATGCCACCTATCAGCGCTACCTCGGCTATGACATCGACTTGGAAAGAGCCTCCGGCTACGAGCATCATCGGCTGCCGGCCCCGGCGACCTTCATCGTCGGCGCCGACGGCGTGATCGCATTCAGCTACGTCAACCCGGACTACAAAGTGCGGCTGCACCCCGAGGTATTGGTCGCGGCCGCGCGCACGATGCCCGAGTACCGACTGCGGCGCGATTAGCCGTGAAGCGTTAGTCGGCGACGGCCCGGCAATCGAATTGGTACGCGTGCTCGTCCTTGTACTCCAGCGTCCACAGGAACGGGACCCCGACCAGGAAGCCGCCGACGATCGCGCCGATGTCGGCGTCTTCGTTGCGCCGGAACCGGTTTTCGACCGGGGCGCAGCCGTCCTTGCGCAGGACCACGTCGTTGCGCGCAAACGCCACCTTGCGATCGCGGTAGACGGCCTCGCCGGTGCCCACGTACTCGCCGTTGACGTAGATTCGCGCGTCGGGGTCGGAGGACTTGATCACGGTAGAGCTGGTGCAGCCTGCGACCGCCAGGGCCGCCAACAGGATAGCGCTCGTCTTCATCTCATCTCCTTTCCGGTCCGCAATCGCACAGCCTCGAGGCCACGCTACTGGCGAGCGCCTGAATCAAAGCTGAACTCGCCGCCTTTGCGCACTCTCCGCAACGCCCGCCGCTGATGTCGACCGGCCACCTCGCCCTGACCCTGGTCGTGTGTTTCGCGTGGGGCTTCAACTTCATCGCCGCCGCGGTCGGGCTGCAGCATTTTCCGCCGCTCACGTTCACGATCCTGAGGTTCATGATCGTGCTCGCGGTGCTGGCGCCGTGGCTGCGCCTGCCGCCGCGTGCCCAGTGGGCCCGGCTGGTCGCGGTGTGCCTGAGCAACGGGGCGCTGCACTTCACGTTCAATTTCTGGGGCTTGCGGCTGTCCGCGGACGTTTCATCGGTCGCGATTCTGATCCAGTGCTACGTTCCGATCGCGGCACTGCTGGCGATGTTCCTGCTCGGGGAACGGATCGGCTGGCGCCGGGGTGCCGCGATCGCGGTCGCGTTTGCCGGCGTGCTCGTGGTCGGACTGGAGCCCGGCGTCACCGTGCAGCTCGACAGCGTGGCGCTGGTGTTGGTTTCGGCATTCTGGCTGGCGCTGGGCACGATCCTGATGCGCGGCCTGAGCGGTCTGAACGCGTTCGCGTTCCAGGCCTGGACCGCGCTGATTTCAATCCCGGTGCTGATTCCGCTGAGCATGGTGCTGGAGGCAGACCACGCGCGGATCGTCGCGACTGCGGCATGGTCGCACTGGGGTGGGATCGTCTACTCCGCGCTCGGGGCGTCGATCGTCGGCCACGGGCTGCTGTTCTATCTGATCCAGCGCCATCCGGTGTCCGCGGTAACGCCGTACCTGTTGCTGACCCCGATCATCGCGGTCGGGCTCGGGGTCGCGTTCTGGGGCGACCGGCCCGGCTGGCGGCTGATCGTCGGCGGCGCGCTGGTGTTGGGTGGGGTGCTGGTGATCACCCTGCGGGCGCGCGCGGCGCCGGCTGATTTCATGGCCGCGCGAAGAGCTCCAGTGCCGCGGCAGTCATCGCGGCCACGCCGGTCGTGATCGTCGGTCGCGGGTCGGGTGCGAACCGCGCCGAGTGCAGCGTGGGCAGGGTCAACTCACCGGCGCGGTAGGCGGCGAAGTGGTCCTCGGCGACGGTGCCGAGGCGGAACATCAGACTCGGGATCGGCGGCTCGACCGCGCCGTAGCGGCCGAAGTCCTCCCCGACCATCTCCGGCCCGATCGGGACGACGGCATCGGCACCGAGCCGTACCCGGAACACCGCCAGCACGCGCTCGGTCAGCGCCGGGTCGTTGTAGGCCGACGGGGTGTGCTCGGGGAGCACGGTGACCTCGGGCAGCAGGTCCTCGGGCATGTCGGCCGCGCGGGCCAGGTTGAGCGCGATGCGGTGGATCGCGGCGATGGTCTGCTGGCGCACCTGCTGCGAGTAGGAGCGCAGCGTCAGTTGCAGCTTGACCTCGCTCGGGATGATGTTGTGCTGGCTGCCGCCGTGGATCGAGCCGACCGTGACCACGGCCGGCTCCAGCGGCGAGATCTCACGCGACACCACCGTCTGCAGCGCCTGTACGATCTGCGCGGCCAGTACCAGCGGGTCCTTGCCGCGGTCCGGATAAGCGCCGTGCCCGCCGATACCCCGCACGAGGATGTCGACCGAATCGACGTTGGCCATGAAATACCCGCTGACCGCGCCCACGGTGCCGGCGCGCAGATCCGAGGCCACGTGCAGGGCCAGGTTGTAGTCGGGTCGCGGGAAGCGCTCGAACAGCCCGTCGGCGAGCATCGCCTTGGCCCCGCCGCTGCGCTCCTCGGCCGGCTGGCCGATCATCACCAGGGTGCCGCGCCAGTTCCCGCGCGATTCGACCAGCCGCCGCGCGGTGCCGATCAGAACCGTCATGTGCACGTCGTGACCGCATGCGTGCATGACCGGGGTCGGATCGCCGTCGCGGTTGAGGGCCTGGACCGCGCTCGCATAATCCAGCCCGGTCTGTTCCTCGATCGGCAGCGCGTCCAGGTCGGCCCGGATCATCAGCGTCGGGCCGGCGCCGTTTTCCAGCACCGCGACCACGCCGTTGCCGCCGATGCCGGTGGTGACCGCAAACCCGAGCTCCGCGAGTTCGGTCGCGATCCGGGCCGCGGTTTGAACCTCGGCGAACGAGAGTTCGGGGTGCTGGTGCAGGTGCCGGTACAGCGCGTCGAGGTATTCGAAGTCCGAAGCGATCGCGTCTTCCAGCGGATCGGCCACGGCCGGGGCGGCCGCGAGCAGCGCGGCCAGGAGCGCCCCGAGCCCGCGCGGACATGAGAATGGACGATGCATCTGACCACCTGCGGTTGGCATGGGTAGGCGCAAGCATTACCGCATGGTCGATTTGAGCGCAACCTGGAGTTGGACTATGATGGGCGTCCCGCCGCGGCGGACACAGCTAGCGCGGGATGATCTCCAGCGGTTACCGAGGGGTTTGACAGGGGACGCCGGAGATTCCTCAAGGAGGGCTGGGCCGTCCCAAGGGGCGGCCCGATTTTAAGGGGAGAGTTCTTTTCCGGCGTGGGTCCGGCCACTGCCCTTCGCTTCTTTCGCTTCGCGAA
>JBFJNB010000093.1:0-8072 GCA_041633655.1 Lysobacterales bacterium
CCGCGCACCCAGCCACGAGCAGCGTGACGACGAGCAAAGCGGTCAGAGCATGCCATTGGGACGCCGCGGAAGAGGGGTGGTGGTCGATGCAGGTTAACATTGGGGGCCAATTTAACCACGTTTGATGGGTTTGAGCATGACCGGTTCCTTGTTTGTAGTGGCGACGCCGATCGGCAACCTCGAAGACCTCTCGCCGCGAGCCCGCGCGACGCTGGCGGATTGCGACCGGGTCGCGGCCGAGGACACTCGTCACAGCGGGCGGCTGCTCAAGCATTGCGGGATCGACCGGCCGCTGGTGAGCCTGCACGAGCACAACGAGGAGCGCGCCACGGCCGAGTTGCTGCGCCGACTGGAGGCGGGCGAGCGGATCGCGTTGATCAGCGACGCCGGCACCCCGCTGATCAGCGATCCGGGCTTCCGGCTGGTGCGCGAGGCGCGCGCCCGCGGCATCGCCGTGATCCCGATTCCAGGCCCGAGCGCGTTGGTTGCGGCGCTGTCGGTGGCCGGGTTGCCGACCGATGCATTCCGATTTTCAGGATTCCTGCCGGCGCGCACCAAGGCGCGGCGCGAGACACTGGCGGCGCTGGCCGGCAGCGCTTCGACGCTGGTTTTCTACGAGTCGAGCCACCGCATCGGGGCGATGCTGTCCGACTGCGTCCGCGAGCTGGGTGGCGAGCGAGCCGCGTTCATCGGCCGCGAAATGACCAAACTCAATGAGCAGTATTCGGCCGGTTCGCTCGAGGAGCTGAGGCACGCGGTGGATTCCGGCGAAATACCGGTGCGCGGCGAATTCGTCGTAATCGTCGGCGGCTGTGCCGCCCCTCCCGGGGTCGACCTGGAGCGCGCCGCGGCGCTGATCCGGGTGCTGCTGGCCGAGCTGGCGCCGGCTCAGGCCGCGCGGCTCGCCGCGGCTTATACCGGCCTCTCGCGCCGGGAGTGCTACGCGCTGACGCAGAAGGCTTCCCCTTGAAAAAAGCACCCGCGTGAACCATCTTTGTCTTCGGAGTCGGCCAGACAGTCGCCCGGTTCGCCGGGAGGAAAGTCCGGGCTCCACAGGGCAGGGTGCCAGGTAACGCCTGGGGGGCGCGAGCCCACGGAAAGTGCCACAGAAAAGATACCGCCCGCTCACGCGGGTAAGGGTGAAAAGGTGCGGTAAGAGCGCACCGCGCCGGTGGCAACACGCGGCGGCAGGGTAAACCCCACCTGGAGCAAGACCGAATAGGGAAGCGATGGCGTGGCCCGCGCCGCTTCCGGGTTGGTCGCTAGAGGCGCGCGGTGACGCGCGTCCCAGATGAATGGCTGTCCTTGACAGAACCCGGCTTACAGGCCGACTCTTATTCTTCTGCGCTGGACACCTGGGTCCGGCTCGAATCGGCGCGCTGTTCTTGCGATGTTGGGCTGGAGGCGTGGGAACGGCCGCGTGAGATGGTGTTGACCGATGAGCATGCTGGCGATTGCTCGCGCCGTCCGGCACCCGGCTTACTTTCGGCCCATGTATTCGCGGTGTCTCCCGTGGTGTCATGAACGCCTCTCGGTAGGGGGGTCGTCAGCGTCTTGGGTATCCGCATCTGCGCTGGATCGTGCCCCGATGAGTAACCATTGCCGCGCACATCCGTCTTACGGGGCGGGCAGCGCAAATGCGAGGACGCATACGGTGAAGAAGTTTTTGCGAATCATCGCGCCGCTGGTGGTGCTGGCGGTGGGTTTCGGCGTGGTGCAGGCGATGATCGCGACCAAGCCGGCGCCGGAAAAGAAAGAAGAGACCCAGCGGCTGGTGTCGCTGTACGTCGACCCGGTGCGGGAGGAACTGGTCACGCTCGGGGTCCAAACCCAGGGCGAAGTGCGCCCGCACACCGAGATCGAGCTTTATCCGCAGGTTTCGGGTCGGGTTGTATCGGTGGCGCCGCGGTTCGCGGTGGGTGCCGGGTTCGCCGCCGGCGAAACGCTGGTCAAGATCGACGACACCGACTATCGGCTCGCGCTGACCCGGGCCGAGGCCCGCGTCGCCGAGGCCAACGTGCGGCTGATCCAGGAACAGGCGGCGGCCCAGATCAAGCGCCAGCAGTGGGAGTCGACCGGACGCACCGGGGAGCCGACGCCGCTGCAGGTCCACCGCCCGCAGGTGATCGAGGCCGAGGCCAAGCTGCGCTCGGCCGAGGCCGATCTGGCGGAGGCGAAGCTGAATCTTTCGCGCACCGAAATCAAGCTGCCGTTCGCGGGGCGGGTCAGGGAGCGCGCGGTCGGGATCGGCCAGTTCGTCACCACCGGCACGCCGCTGGGTCGCGTATTCGCGACCGACCTGATCGAGGTCCGACTGCCGCTGACCGACTCCCAGCTCAAGGAGCTGAATCTATCGATCGGCTACGTCGCGCCCGCCGGAGAGGGCCTGCCGGTGACGCTCGGGGCGATCGTCGGCAACCAGCAGCACCAGTGGCACGGGCGCATCGTGCGCACCCACGCCGCGGTCGATCGGGAAACCCGGCTGATCTACGCGGTCGCCGAGGTGGCCGACCCCTACGGCGCGGCGGCCAGCGCCGGCGTCCCGCTGGCGGTAGGCATGTTCGTGACCGCCGAAATCGAAGGGGCCGCGCCGCGGCGCGCGCTGGTTATGCCGCGCGAGGCGCTGCGCAACGCGGACAAGGTCTACGTGGTCAACGCCGAGGAGAAGCTCGAGATCCGTACCGTCGAGGTGCTGTCGACCTCCGAGGAACGGGTGCTGGTCTCATCCGGGGTAGAACCCGGCGAGCAGGTCGTCACCTCGACCATTGCCAGCGCGGTCGACGGCATGCAGGTGCAGGCCATCACCCGGCTGGCGCAGGGCTGAGCCCATGCACAAGCTGATCGAATGGTGGGCCCGTAACACGGTCGCGGCCAACCTGGTGATGACCGGGATCTTCGTCGCCGGCATCATCGGCTTCAACTCGATGGAGCGCGAGCTCGAACCCCAGGTGCGCTTCCCGGGCCTGGAAATCCAGGTCGCGTGGCCGGGCGCGGGACCGCAGGAGGTCGAGGAGCAGATCGTGGCCCGGATCGAGGAAGCCGTGAGCGACCTGGACTCGATCGAGTGGGTGCGCTCGAACTCGGGAGACGGCGAGGGCCGGGTCTGGATTCTGGCCGACCAGCGGGTCGATTTCACCCAGTTCATGAACGACGTCAAGATCCGGGTCGACGGGATCTCCTCGTTCCCGCGCGACATCGAGCCGCCCCGGGTCCATCAGTGGGTTAACCGCGAGGAGATCATCCGGGTCGCGGTGCACGGGGACCTGAGCGAGCGCGAACTCAAGCGCCTGGCCGAGCAGCTCCGGCGCGAGGCCGCCGCGCTGCCGGCGGTGACCGTGGTGGAGCTGTTCGGCACCCGCCGCGAGGAAGTCTCGATCGAGGTTAGCGAATCGGCGCTGCGGCGCTATGGGTTGAGCTTCGCCGAGGTCGCCGACGCGATCCGCGCCAGCTCGCTGAACCAGTCCTCGGGCGCGGTGCGCACCGAGGTCGGGACCTATCAGCTCAAGGTGAGAAGCCAGGCCGACACCGAGGCCGAGTTTGGCGACATCATCGTGCGCCAGACCGCCGAGGGCGCGACGATCCGGGTGCGCGACGTCGCCACCGTGGTCGATGGTTTCGAGGACTCGGAGATCCTGGCCACCCTGAACGGCGAGCCGGCGGTGCTGATCCAGATCATGTCCAGCGAGACGATGGACATCGTCCAGGCCTCGGAATCGATCCGCGGCTGGATCGAGGAACGCACCGAGACGCTGCCGGCCGGCGCCAAACTGACCCTGTGGACCGACGAGGCGGTGGACTTCAAGGGCCGCCTCGCCACGATCGGCAGCTCGGCTTTCCAGGGTCTTTTGCTGGTGATGCTGGTGCTGGTGCTGACCCTGCGCCCGAAAGTGGCCTGGTGGGTCGCGGTCGGCATCGCCACCGCTTACGCCGGCGCGTTCGTGCTGCTGCCCTCGGTCGGCGTGTCCCTGAACATGCTGTCCACGTTCGCGTTCCTGCTGGTGCTCGGCATCGTGGTCGACGACGCGATCGTGGTCGGCGAGGGCATCCACACGGTCTCGCTGGAGCGGCACGAGGGCGGGCCGGCGACCGCCGCGGCGGGCGCCCAGCTGGTCGCCAAGCCGGTCGTCTTCGGCGTGCTGACGACGATCATCGCGTTTCTCCCATGGGTGTTCCTCGGCGGCTCGACCAGCGAGTTCACCCGCCACATCACCTGGGTCGTGATCCTGGCGCTTTCGTTTTCGCTGATCGAATCGCTGTTCATCCTGCCGGCGCACCTGTCCTCGATGCGGCCGCGAACCCATCTGGGCCGGTTCGGGCGGGCGCAGAAGGCGATCGCCGACTCGATCATCCACTTCGCCCACAACCAGTACCGCCGGATCGGGCGCTGGGCCGTGAACCGGCGTTACTTGACCACCAGCATCTTCGTCGCGGTTCTGATCGTCGGCTTTGGGATGTTCTCAAGCGGCTGGGTCAAGAAGAGCTTCATGCCCGAGATCGAGTCCGACGAGATCATCATCAACGTGGTGCTTCCGGAGGGCGCCCCCTACAGCCGCGCGCTGGAAATCCTGGCCCAGTTGCAGGCCGCGGAGAAAGCGCTGGAGGAAGAGGTCAACCAGCGCACCGAGGGCGAGGGCGTGCTGATCGAAAACTGGTACACGCGCTCGCGGCGAGACTCGGTGATCGCGATCGTCAAGCTGGCACCCCCCGAGGTGCGGGAAATGTCGGCCAAGGACGCCTCGATCCGGCTGCGCGAGCTGATGGGCGACGTGCCCGACGCCAAGGAAGTGACCGTTCAGTACACCCAGGGGAACAATGACCCCGGGTTCGAGCTGTCGATCCGGCACCCGGACCTGGATGTATTGCGCGCCGCGACCACCGATCTGGAGGACCAGCTCCGCACCTACGAGAGCCTGTACGACGTGCGCAACAACTTAGAAGGCGCGTCGGAGGAGATCCGGATCACGCTCAGGCCCGGCACCGCCAAGCTGGGCCTGACGCTGGCAGAAGTCAACCGCCAGGTACGCCAGGCCTATTTCGGCGAGGAGGTCCAGCGCCTGCCGCGCAGCGGCCAGGACGTCAAGGTCATGGTGCATTATCCGCTCGAGTCGCGGCGCTCGATCGAAAGCCTGAAGGACTTCCGGGTGCGCACCCCGGACGGACGCGAGGTGCCGCTCATGTCGGTCGCCGAGCTGGAATACGCGCCGGGGATCAAGAGCATCCAGCGCTGGAACGGCTACCGTGCCGCGCGCATCAGCGCCGATCTGAAGGACAGCGTGCGCGACGACATCATGGATGACCTGGACCAGAATTTTTTCCCCGAGTGGGAGAAGCGCTATCCCGGCATCGTGCGCGGCGCGGTCGGCCAGGCCGAGGGCGAGAAACGCTTCATCCGCGAGGTCCTGGGGTTGTACGCGGTCGCGTTCTTCGTGATGTACACGCTGCTGGCGGTCGCGTTCCGCAGCTACTGGCAGCCGGTGCTGATCATGGTCGCGATGCCGTTTGCCTACGTCGGCGCAATCCTCGGACACGCGGCGCTGGACATGACGATGGCGATCTTCAGCTACTTCGGGGTCGCCGCCGCGGCCGGGGTCGTGGTCAACGACAACCTGGTGCTGATGGACTACTGCAACCGCCTGCGGGCCAAGGGAATGGCCGCGCTGGAGGCGATCGTCGAGGCCGGCGTGGCGCGCTTTCGCCCGATCCTGCTGACCTCGGTCACCACCATCGTCGGATTGAGCCCGATGATGCTGGAGCGCTCGATCCAGGCCAAATTCCTGCAGCCGATCGTGGTCGCGCTCGCCGCCGGCGTGTTCGTCGCGTTCTTCGTGACCCTGGCTCTGGTGCCGGCGCTGTACGCGATCGGCGTCGACGTCGCGAGCGCTTCGGCGCGGGTCAAGGCGCGCCTCAAGCGCACGCTGCCCGGCGCTGCTGGCGAGGGTCTGCCCGCGACCGAATGACGCGGGCCCATGGCCCTCAGCCAGGTCCGAGCACGTAGATCGTCCACGGCGCGATCGTCGTTTCGCTGATCCATTCGAACGGCTCGCCGGGCTTGCCGAGCGGCCGATGGGTGTCGAGCAGCGTCAACCCCGCCTCGCGGTAGAACTCCCGGTAGGACTCGTCGGTGCAGACGATGTCCTCCACCGGGCGGCGGTCGTCTACGTCGAGCATGATGATGTGGACGAGATCGCCGCTTCGCGCGTGGCGGTTCTCTGGAAAGTCCCGGGTCGAAAACGAGACCCACTCGTTGAGGTAGATCTCGGGTGCCGAGACCAGGTTGACCAGCCGGCCGCCATCGCGCAGCAGGCGCCGCAGCGATTCGAACAGGGCCGGTTTCTCGGCATTGGGCACGTTGTCGAACGGAAACGCGGCCAGCACCAGGTCGCAGCTTCCCTGCGGCAAGCCGTCCAGGTTCCCGTCGGGCACTAGCCGGTAGTCGCCCTCCGGGTCGCGCCGGCGCGCCCGGGCCAGCATCTGCTCGGACACGTCCACGCCGACGGGATCGAACCCGAGCCCGCGCAGGAAGCGGGTCGAGCGTCCCGCGCCGCAGCCGAAATCGAGCGCTTGCCTACCGCGGACGTGGGCTCCAATGATCGCGGGCAGGTCGCGGTATGCCAGGTAATAGGTGCCAGGGGTCTCGAGGGATGCATACGCGTCCGCCCGGGTCGGGTCCTGGTAGACGTTCGAAAACTCCGAGTTCATGTCGATCATTTTACTCGCCGACCGTCGCGTCCGGAGCGATGAAATCGAAGCGCTGGCGCGTTAAGGTCGCCGCATGAAAGAGTTTGGCGGAAAGCCCGGGCGTTCCTACGATGCGACATGGTGGTCGGCGGTCGAGGCGCTGTACGAGGAGGCCTTTCCGGGCCTGCCGGCGAGAATCGCCCTGGCGTCCGGGTTCGGCACCTCCTGGGCCGAGATCACGACGCCGTTCGCCGTGTTCGAGGGGCCGCGCTGCGTGGCCCATGTCGGGGTCATCACCCACCCGATGAAGCTCAACGGCGAACGCGTCGAAATCGCCGGCATCCACGCCGTGTGCACCGCCGCCGACCGGCGCCGTCAGGGCCTGTGCCGGCGCACGCTGGCCGCGGCGCTGAGCTGGGCCGATCAGCGCCACGCCATGGCCAAGCTCCACACCAACGAACCGGCGGTGTATACCGGACACGGCTTCGTGGCGACCCCCACCTGGCGCTTCCGAGCCAGCACCCGGCAGCGCGTCGAGACCGCATCTCGCCCCCTCGATCTACTCCGCGACCCGTCCGATCGAGAGATCCTCAAACGTCTGTTGCGCGAACGCACGCCGGTGTCCAACCACTGCGCCACCGCTGATCCCGGTTGGGTGGTCACCATCGACGCCGCGCTGAGCGGCAGACTGGATGCCCTGCGGTACCTTCCCGAGCACGACGCCGTGGTGTGCCTCGACCGGGAGCCCGACCAGGTACTCATCGTCGAAGTCATCGCCGCGACCCTGCCGCCGCCCGAAGTCGTGCTCGGCCTGTGCGGCGACGCACCGGCAATCTGGTCGTTTACCCCGGACCTGCACGACCCTGGTGCCGAACCGGAGCCCGCCCCGGCCTCGACCGGTACCTTTATGACTCGCGATCACTGGCCTCCACTGGCCCCATTCGGTATCTCACCCCTATGGGAACACTGATTACCTGTCTCCGTTCGTAATTCAAGCAACTAGTGTCGCTTGACGTTAGTAACGTAGACCGTTACTATCTGGGAGAATGATCCGATCGTTCCGATGTTCAGAAACCGAGGCAATTTTCGGAGGCCGATTCTCAAAGCGGTTTCCACGATCGATCAAGCGGATTGCGGCGCGCAAGCTGGAAATGCTCGCCGCCGCTACGGAGCTTGCCTCGCTGCGCCTTCCGCCGGCGAATCGACTGGAAAAACTCCGCGGAGATCGGAAGGGTTGGTATAGCGTTCGCATCAATCGCCAATGGCCGATCTGCTTCAGATGGCGCGCCGGTGATGCGTACGACGTGGAAATCGTTGATTATCACTAGAGGTAGATATGTCCCGACGCGACTTTGATCCCATCCACCCGGGTGAGATCCTGCTTGAGGAATTCC
>JBFJNB010000094.1:0-8062 GCA_041633655.1 Lysobacterales bacterium
ACCGCCGGCACGCGGCCCCTGTCGCCCTGGATCAGCGCGTCGTCGAGGCGCTCCTTGACCGCGCCCCAGATGCCGGCGAGCTCGCCCGCCAGCGCCTGCGGGTGGAAGCGATAGTAGGACTGGACCCCGGCGCGGCGGTCGCGCACCAGCGAGGCCTCGCGCAGCCGCGCCAGGTGGGTCGACACCCGCGGCTGGGCCAGCAGCGTGATCGCGGCCAGCTCCGCCACCGTCAGTTCCTCCAGTTCCAGCAGCACCAGCAGCCGCACCCGATTGGGGTCGGCCAGCACCTTCAGCAACTGGGACAGATCCTTAAGCTCGATTTTTGTATCCCTTTATCGAGATTTAAGGATATAAGAGTATCCCTGGCCCCAAATCGGGTCAAGGTTGGAAGGGGTCCAGTGTGCGATAATGGAACGCTTTGAGACACCACCCGGGAGCCGGCACACGCATGGATTTCAAACTCACCGAAGAACAAGAACTCATCCGCGATACCGCGCGCGATTTCGCCCAGCGTGAAATCGTGCCGGTGGCGGGTAAATTCGACGCCAGCGGCGAATTTCCGCTCGAGACCATCACCAAGATGGGGGAGCTGGGCCTGATGGGAATCGAGGTCCCGGACGCCTACGGCGGAGCGGGCCTGGACACGATCGGCTACGTGCTGGCGCTGAAGGAGATCTCGGCCGCCTGCGCCGCCCACGGGACCATCATGTCGGTCAACAACTCGCTGTACGCCAACGGGCTTTTGACCTACGGCACCGAGGAGCAGAAACAGACCTTCCTGGCCCCGGTGGCCTCGGGCGCGGCGATCGGCGCCTACGCGCTGACCGAGCCCCAGTCCGGTTCCGATTCCGGCAACATGCGGGTGCGGGCGGTGGCCTCGTCCGACGGCAGCTACTACACCATCAACGGCAAGAAATCGTGGATCACCTCGGGTCCGGTGGCCCGCTACATGGTGGTGTTCGCCAAGACCGATCCAGACGCCGGCACCCGCGGCATCAGCGCGTTCATGATCGACACCGAGCGCGACGGCTTCGAGCGCGGCAAGACCGAGCCCAAGCTCGGGATCCGGGCCTCGGCCACCTGCGAGATCGAGCTGACCGACTACCGCTGCCCGGCCGAGTGGCGCCTCGGCGACGAGGGCATGGGGTTCAAGATCGCGATGTCGGTGCTCGACGCCGGGCGGATCGGAATCGGCGCCCAGGCGATCGGCATCGCCAGCGCGGCCTACGAGGCCTCGCGCCAGTACGTCCAGGAGCGCCAGGCCTTCGGGCGCGCGATCGGCGGCTTCCAGATGATCCAGGCCAAGATCGCGGACATGAAGACGCGCCTGGAGGCGGCCGAGATCCTGACGCTTAAGGCGGCGTGGAGGAAGATGCGCGCCAAGGAGACCGGCGAGCGCTACACGCTGGACTCCAGCATCGCCAAGCTGTTCGCCTCCGAGGCGTGCAACTGGATCACCAATCAGGCGGTCCAGATCCACGGCGGGATGGGCTACAGCAAGGAGATGCCGCTGGAGCGCTACTACCGCGACGCCAAGATCACCGAAATCTACGAGGGCACCAGCGAAATCCAGCGCATGGTGATCGCGCGCCTCGAGACCGGCATCCGCTAGCCAAAAAGAGCCAAAAAGGGGGTCAGGTTAACTTTTTCAGCCAAAAAGGGGGTCAGGTTAACTTTTTCGAATGCCAGGAGACACTCGAACGTCCTGAGGGTTCAAATGTGTATCTGAGCCCGTTTCCGGGAAAAGTTAACCTGACCCCTTTTTAGAAAAAGTAAACCTGACCCCCTTTTGCTATCCTGAGCGGGCCACTTAGGAGGAATTTTCGGTCATGAACCGGGACGCGCAGGACGCCGCCGCCGCGGTCGTCGACGAGATCATCGAATCGTTGACCGCCGAGGTGGCGGCGGTCGAGGCGAAGAAGCTGGAGACCTTCGCCCGTCACTTCGTGCGCCGGCTGTCGCTGGCCCAGCTTCAAGTTCGCTCGGCCTGGAGCTGGGCCACCCTGCTGCGGGGACGCTTCAAGTTCATGGAGCGGCGGATCCGCAGCCGAACCCGGATCAAGATCTACAACCCGAGCCTGGAAAAGGACGGCTGGGAATCCCCCCACACGCTGATCGACGTGCTCTCGCCGGACCGGCCGTTCCTGGTCGACTCGGCCAGCATGGCGGTCGCCGATTCCAACTGCACGATCCACCTGCTGATCCACCCGGTCTACCAGGTGACCCGGGACGCCGGCGGCTACCTGATGGACCTGAGCTCCGGGCAGGACGAGGTGCCGGGTGCCAGCGGCGAGTCGTTGATGCACTTCCAGATCGACCGCCACACCGATCCCCGCCGGCTGGCCGGGATCAAGGAGCGGGTCGAGGCCAATCTGGCGGACGTGGCTCTGGCGGTGCGGGACTGGGCGCCGATGCGCGACAAGCTGGCCGACATCGTCGAGGAGCTGAAGAGCGCCAAGACCCCGTATCCGCCCGAGGCGGTCGCGGAAACGCTCGAGTTCCTGACCTGGCTGGGCGATGACCACTTCACCTTTCTCGGCTACCGCCGCTACCGGATCGAGCGCCGCGGCAAGAAGCACCTGCTCGAGGCGGAGCCGGACTCCGGGCTCGGGATCCTGAGCGACCACCGCGACGGCGAGGGCGAGGACAGCGCCACGGTGATGCGCACGCTCGAACCCCAGGCGATCTCCGAGTCCGGGCCGATGGTGCTGACCAAGACCAACTCCCGCGCCACGGTCCACCGCGCCGGCTACATGGACTACATCGGCGTGATGTCGTTCGACTCCAAAGGAGCGCTCGCGGGCGAGCAGCGCATCCTCGGACTGTTCACCTCGTCGGCCTACAACCGGCGGCCGTGGAACATCCCGTTCGTGCGCCACAAGGTCGACGCCGTGATGCAGCGATCGGGCTTCTCCGCGGCCAGCCACGGCGGCAAGACGCTGCTGCACATCATGGAGACGCTGCCGCGCGACGAGCTGTTCCAGGCCACCACCGATGAGCTCAGCGACCTGGTGATGGGCGTCTACGACCTCCAGGAGCGGCAGAAGACCTCTCTGTTCATCCGCGCCGACCGCTTCGGGCGCTACTACTCGTGCCTGGTCTACATCCCGCGCGACCGGTTCAACACCGAGACCCGCGAGGCGGTGCAGGCGATCCTGAAGCGCGCGCTCAACGGGTTGAGCGTCGACTTCACGGTACAGGTGGCCGAATCGATGCTGGCCCGGCTGCACGTGATCGTGCGGGTCGACCCGGGCAAGCGTCTGGAGCACGACCAGGCCAAGATCGAAGAGCAGCTCATCGACGCGGTCCGCTCCTGGCACGACAAGCTCAAGGAGGTCCTCATCGACAAGCACGGCGAGGAGGTCGGCGCCGACTGGGCCGCCCGCATCGGCTCGTCGTTCCCGGCCGCCTACATCGAGGATGTCTCTCCCTGGGTGGCCGCGTTCGACGTGGCCAACACCGCCAACCTGCGCGACGAGAACGACCTGCGGATGAGCCTGTACCGGCCGCGCAAGCGCCACGTGGGCCTGTTCCGGTTCAAGATCTTCCGGCGCACCAAGACGATCCCGCTGTCGGACGTGCTGCCGATGCTCGAGAACATGGGCCTGCGCATCGTCAGCGAACGCCCGTACCGGCTGCAGATGGTCGACGGCAGCGTCAACTGGATCCAGGACTTCGACATGCAGCTCGCCGCCGGCGGCGACCTGGATCTGCCCCGGGTGCGCGGCAATTTCCAGGCCGCGTTCGACCGCATCGCGCGCGGGGAGGTCGAAAGCGACGGCTTCAACCGGTTGATCCTGGGCGCCAACCTGGACTGGCGCCAGGTGACGATGCTGCGCGCCTACTGCAAGTACCTGCTGCAGACCGGGGTGCCGTTTTCGCAGACCTACATGGAACAGGCGCTGACCGCCCACCCGGCGATCGCGCGGCTGATCATCGAGCTGTTCGCCACCCGCCTGGACCCGGCCCGGGACGACACCAAACGCGCCGCGGCCAGCGCCCGCGCGGCGGCGCTCAAGACCGAGCTGGGCGAGCTGATTGCGCCGCAAGCGGACAAGGCGCTGGACGAGCTGATCGGCGAGCTGCTCGACGCCCAGGGCCGCCCCCGCGAGGCCCAGGCCGCCGCCTGCCTGAAGGTGCTGCGCCACCTGGTCGATTCGGTGCGCAGCCTGGACGAGGACCGCATCCTGCGCGGGTTCGTGCGGGTGGTGCGGGCGACTCTGCGCACCAACTACTTCCAGACCGGCGACCACGGCAAGCCGAAGCCCTACCTGAGCTTCAAGCTCGACTCGGAAAGGGTTCCCGACCTGCCCAAGCCGCGGCCGTGGCGCGAGATCTTCGTCTACTCGCCCCGGGTCGAGGGCATCCATCTGCGCGGCGGCCCGGTGGCGCGCGGCGGCCTGCGCTGGTCGGACCGGCGCGAGGACTTCCGCACCGAGGTGCTGGGCCTGATGAAGGCGCAGATGGTCAAGAACACGCTGATCGTGCCGGTCGGCGCCAAGGGCGGGTTCGTGCCCAAGCGCCTGCCCGAGGACGGCGACCGCGACGTGCTGATGGCCGAGGTCGTGACCTGCTATCGCTGGTTCATCAGCGGGCTTTTGGACCTGACCGACAATCTCAAGGACGAGAAGCTGGTGGTTCCCGAGAACCTGGTCCGCCACGACCCCGACGACAGCTATCTGGTGGTCGCGGCCGACAAGGGCACGGCGACCTTCTCCGACATCGCCAACTCGGTCTCGGAGGCCTACGGGTTCTGGATGGGGGACGCGTTTGCCTCCGGCGGCTCGGCCGGCTACGACCACAAGAAGATGGGGATCACCGCCAAGGGCGCGTGGGAATCGGTCAAGCGCCATTTTCGCGAGCGCGGCCTCGACTGCCAGAAGCAGGACTTCACGGTGGTGGGCATCGGCGACATGAGCGGTGACGTGTTCGGCAACGGGATGCTGCTGTCGCGCCACATCAAGCTCATGGCCGCGTTCAACCACCAGCACATCTTCCTCGACCCCGATCCCGACCCGAAGGCGAGCTTTCGCGAACGCAAGCGCCTGTTCGACCTGCCGCGCTCGGCCTGGACCGATTACCGCGCCAACCTGATCAGCGAGGGCGGCGGGGTATATTCGCGCAAGGAAAAGACCATCGAGATCACGCCGCAGGTCCAGGCCTGGCTGGGGATCAAGGCCAAGGCGCTGAGCCCCAACGAGCTGATCCGGGAGCTTTTGAAGGCGCCGGTGGACCTGTTGTGGAACGGCGGCATCGGCACCTACGTCAAAGCCTCCGTCGAGACCAACGCGACGGTCGGCGACCGCGCCAACGACGCCCTCAGAGTCGACGCCAAGGACCTGCGCTGCGCGGTCGTCGGCGAGGGCGGCAACTTGGGGCTAACCCATCGCGGCCGGATCGAGTTCGCCCTCAAGGGCGGGCACGTCAACACCGATTTCATCGACAACTCGGGCGGGGTCGACTGCTCCGACCACGAGGTCAACATCAAGATCCTGCTGAACCAGCAGGTGCGCAAGGGCGAGCTGAGCCTGGAGGAGCGCAACCGCTTGCTGGCCGAGATGACCGACGAGGTCGCGGCGCTGGTGCTGCGCAACAACTACCTGCAGTCGCAGGCGCTGAGCGTACTGGTGTCGCTGTCGGTCTCGCGGCTGGGCTCCAAGGCCCACTTCATCGCGGTGCTGGAGGGACAAGGGGTGCTGGATCGGGAGCTCGAGAACCTGCCCACCAGCGAGGAGCTGAACGAGCGGCGCACCCGCGGCGTCGGCCTGACCCGCCCCGAGGTGGCGACGCTTTTGTCCTACGGCAAGATCACGCTGTACCAGCAGTTGCTGGCCTCGGACGCGCCGGAGGATCCCTATCTTTCGCGCGAACTGGTGCGCTACTTCCCGAAACCGCTGCAGGAGCGCTACCGTGACGCGATGGAGGGCCACCGGCTGCGCCGCGAGATCATCGCCACCGTGGTGACCAACTCGATGGTGAACCGGATGGGCGCGACCTTCGCCTTGAGGATGCACGAGGAAACCGGCGCCAGCCCGGCCCAGATCGCCAAGGCCTACTCGGCCGCGCGCGAGATCTTTCAGGCGCGCAAGTGGTGGGACGCGATCGAGGGCTGCGACAACAAGGGCGACAGCGCGCACCAGACCGAGGCCCATATCGCCGTCTGGAGCCTGCTCCGCCATACCACCCGCTGGCTGCTGAACCATCACCATCACGGCAAGCTGGACATCGCGCGACTGGTCGAGCGCTACGCCGGCGGAACCCGGGAGCTGATCCGGCTGCTGCCGAAGGTAGTGTCTCCGGGTGTGCGCAAGCGCATCGCGGCCAACGAGAAGCGCTACCGCCAGGTCCGGTTCCCGGCCACGCTGAAGCGCGAGCTGGCCGCGATTCCCGCGCTGACCGCGGCGCTGGACGTGGTCGACGTCGCGCTCGATACCGGGCGCGAGGTGGCCGACGTCGCGACCGCCTACTACCGCCTCGATCAGATCATGAAGCTGTCGTGGCTGATCGGCGAGGTCCAGTCGCTCGCGGTCGAGGGCCAGTGGCACGCGCGCGCCCGCGGCGAGCTGCGCGACGAGCTTTATCGCCAGCACCGCAAGCTGACCGCGCGCGTGATCGGCAAGGTTGGCGGGGCCAAAGTGACTTCCCTGGTGGAGGACTGGAGCAAGGCTCACAAGGAGCAACTGGCCCACTACGAGCACATGCTGAGCGACATGAAAAGCGCCGGCGAGATGGATTATGCGACCCTGACGGTCGCGGTGCGCGGGCTGGAGCAGATGGTGCTCGCCAGCGCCCGCGGCGCCTGACAAAGGGGCGGTCGTGAAGTACGGCAAGATCGCGTTTCTCGCCAGCGACACCGACGAGGCCCAGCGCGCGCTGCGCGAGATGACCGAGCGCTACGGCAACACCGAACCCGAGGGTGCCGACATCGTGGTCGCGATCGGCGGCGACGGCTTCATGCTCCAGACCATGCATCGCTATCTCGAGCAGCGTAAGCCGATTTACGGCCTGATGGCCGGATCGGTGGGCTTTCTGATGAACCAGTACGACGGCGAGCTGGAACTCCCGGAGCGCCTCGCCCGGGCCCAGTCGGCCAACCTGCACCCGCTGCGGATGCGCGCGCGCGACGCAACCGGCGAGGGGGTCACCGCACTGGCGATCAACGAGGTGTCGCTGCTGCGCGAGACCAAGCAGGCGGCCAAGATCCGGATCTCGATCAACGGCGCGGTCAAGCTCGCCGAGTTGATCTGCGACGGGATCCTCTTGTCGACGCCCGCTGGCAGCACCGCGTACAACCTGTCCGCGCACGGGCCGATCATCCCGCTGGGGGCCAACATCCTGGCGCTGACCCCGATCAGCCCGTTTCGGCCGCGCCGCTGGCGCGGGGCGCTGCTGCAGCGCGACGTCGAAGTCCGGTTCGAGATCCTCGATCACTCCAAGCGCTCCGTCAGCGCGACCGCCGACGCGTTCGAGGTGCGCAACGTAGTCACCGTGGACGTAGTCGAGGCCACCGACATCGATCTCAAGATGATGTTCGACCCCGAGCACAACCTCGAGGACCGGATCCTCAACGAGCAGTTCGAGGCCTAGCCTCGCCCGCTACTCGAAGCTGTCGGAAAAGATCGGGTCGGCAAGCTGGATGTATTCGAAAGCGCCCAGGTCGTAGGGCCCGCGAACGTTGCTCATTGTGGCGATGTCGAAGCCGCGGGTGCGGCGGTCGATGTCGCCTCCCGAGGGAACAGTCACGGCCGCGTCGCACACGTCGATTCCGCTCGACCCCAGCACCAGCCGATAGTCGCCGGCGGACGGGTTCACGAACCCCGGGGCGACGGTCACGATGGTTTGCGCGGCCGGCGGGATCGAGCTCGATTCGTTGACCATCGCGCAGTCGGCGAAGCGGGTGGAGGAACCGGAGAAAGACCCGAACACGTCCTGGCCCGGGTCCCAGACGATGCTGGTGCGCAGATCGAACGAATCGTTGGGCCCGTCGAGGATCGCGAACGAATTGGTCAGGTTGTCGCTGGCGGTGGAAAAGCGGAAGTCGATCCGGCCGCCGTCGGCGGTC
>JBFJNB010000095.1:0-8011 GCA_041633655.1 Lysobacterales bacterium
ACCGTGATGGTCGAAGTCGTGACCGCCCCTGAATCGTATGCGATGCCGATGATCTCGCGCGGCGCAGCCGCGGTCATCGCCACCACCAGCAGGTAGCCGACGATGATCATCCAGTGGATCGGCCACCCTTTGAGAATCCTGAGCACCCCGAGCACGATCGCCAGCCCGACCGCCAGCGCGACCGTGATCCTCAAGCCGGTGGCGTAGGCCGAGCGGGCCTCTTCGGTGGCCTCGACGACCCCGGCCGCCGCCGCCGCCCGGGCGGCTTCCGCCGCCACCGCGATCAGCGCCGGCTCGGCCACCGTGGTGGCGAAACCAAGCGCGAACGCGAAACACATCAACCAGAAGACGCTGCCCTTGCGCGCCAGCGCGTAGGCCATCGCCTCCCCAATGGGAAACAGCCCCAGTTCCAGGCCGTAGACGAAAAACGTAAGCCCCATCACCACGCAGCCAAGCCCGATCAGCAGGTCGAGCACGTCCGGCACCGGCTGGCGCAGCACCAGGATCTGAAAGAACAGCACCACCGCCACGATCGGCAGCAGGTCCCGGCCGCTGCCGGCGATCGCCCTGGTGAAACTCTTGAGCGCGCTCAGCATCGGAACTGCACTGTCGCGCCGATGGAATCCCCGGAAAACACGGCCCCAGTATATCGCCGATCGGCGCTGGCAATCGCTCCGGACTGCGGCTACGCTGGCCGGATGCTCCCGTTCGCTGCCCGAGCCTGATTTCAGTGGACGCCCCCGCGATCGTCTACGAGTTCTCGGCGGTGCCCGCGCCCGCCGCGATGCGCGAAATCCTGCCGGGAGTGCGCTGGCTGCGCATGCCGCTGCCGTTCGAGCTCGATCACATCAACCTGTGGCTGCTCGCCGACGGGCCCGGCTGGGCTCTGGTCGATACCGGGCTCTTTTCGGACGCTTCGATCGCGGTCTGGCGCGATTGGCTGGGCGGTCCCCTGGCGGCCGAGCCGCTGACCCGGGTTCTGGTGACCCACATGCACCCCGACCACGTGGGGATGGCCGGCTGGCTGTGCCGCGAGCTGAGCGTGAGGCTGTGGATGCCGCGGGTCGAGTACCTGATGTGCCGGGTGCTGGCCGCGGACCAGGCGCCGGCGCCCACCACCGCGGTCGATTTCTACCGCGCCGCCGGGCTCCCGGAACCGGCGCTGGCCAAGTACGCCGAGCGCTTCGGGATGTTCGGCCGCCTGGTCTCGCCGCCGCCGGAATCCTATCGTCGGCTCATCGACGGCGAGCGCATCGAGATCGGCGAGCATGCGTGGGAGATCGTGGTCGGCCGCGGCCACTCGCCCGAGCACGCATGTCTTTATTGTGCCGATCTCAAAGTCGTGATCTCCGGAGACCAGATCCTGCCGACGATCTCGTCCAACGTCAGCCTGTGGCCAACCGAGCCGGACGCCGACCCGCTCGCGGACTGGCTCGAATCTTGCGCCGCGCTCAAGCGACGGCTGCCGGCCGACGCGCTGGTGCTGCCGGCCCACGGCAAGCCGTTCCGCGGAGCCCAACTGCGCCTCGATGACTTGATCGCCGAGCACCAGCGGGGACTGGACCGGCTGATCGAACTGTGCGCCCAGCCCAGATCAGCGATCGAGGTGTTCCCCGCGCTGTTCAAGTCCCCGGTCGACGGGGCCCGGCTGATGATGGCCGCCGGCGAGTCCCTGGCCCACCTCGCCTACCTCGAAAAGCGGGGGGTGCTGAGCGCCGAGACCGGCGCCGACGGCGTCCGCCGCTACCAGGCCCGATGAGCGGCGGGACCAAGCTCGACACCCGCGTGATCCACGCCGGCGAGCCGCGACCGCGCGTCGCCGGCGCGGTGACCCTGCCGATCTTCCAGTCGGCCACGTTCGAAAACCCGCCGGGTACCGACTACCACGATCTGGGCTACATCCGCCTGAGCACGACCCCGAATCACGTGGCGCTGCACCGGAAGCTGGCCGATCTCGAGGGCGGCGAAGCCGCGCTGGTGACCGCCAGCGGCATGGCCGCGATCACCACCGCGCTGATGACGGTGGTTCATCCCGGCGAACACCTGCTGGCGCAGGACTGCCTCTACGGCGGCACCCACGACTTCATCACCCGGGAGTTCGCCAGGCTGCAGGTGGATTTCGACTTCGTGGCGGGCGACGACGCGGATTCGTGGGCGGCCCACCTGAAGCCGAACACGCGCGCGATCTACGTCGAGACGATGACCAATCCGCTGCTGGCCGTGGCCGACCTGCCCGCGGTGGTCGAGTTCGCCCGCGCGCACGATCTGGTCTCGCTGATCGACAACACCTTCGCGACCCCGGTCAATTTCCGTCCGCTGGAGCACGGTTTCGACCTGGTGCTGCACTCGGCGACCAAGTATCTGAACGGCCACTCCGACCTCGTCGCCGGGGTCGTGGTCGGCGCCGGCCAGCGGGTCGGGCGGATCAAGAGGGCGCTGGACCTTTACGGCGGCGCGCTCGATCCCCACGCCTGCTTCCTGCTGCAGCGCGGGCTCAAGACCTTGGGGTTGCGGATGGCGCGGCACAACGCCAACGCCCAGGCGCTGGCGGAGATGCTCAGCGCCCACCCGGCGGTGGCCCGAGTCCACTACCCGGGCCTGCCCGATCATCCCCACCATCGGCGCGCTGCCGATCTGTTCGCCGGCTGCGGCGGGGTGCTGAGCTTCGAACTCGAAGACCCGGGCCTGGCCCCCGGCACGATCGAGCGACTCGAGCTGATGACCAACGCCCCCAGCCTGGGCGGGGTCGAGACCCTGATCACCCGCCCGGCCACGACTTCGCACGCCGGCATGGCCCGGGAAGACCGGGAGCGCCTGGGGATAGGCGACGGACTGATCCGGATCGCCGTGGGCATCGAGCATCCAGACGATCTGGTGCGGGATCTGACCCAGGCCCTGCCCTAACCCGCATATTGCATGAGTTTCACTGGGCGGTGCGTATTTACTGATCCGGATCAATCAATTGCATGCGCAAATTCTTCCCTCGCGCGAGCCCCAAACCGTGCCGTTGCCGGTTTGTCGCCGGATTGCACGGCGGATCTCGCCCGATCCCCCTTGGGCGATAGCTACGGCTATCCCCCGGCGGACGATCGGCCAAGCTCCACTCGTGGAATCCGCCGACAATTCCGGCAACTCATGCAATATGCAGGCTAAGCCCGTCGGCGCAAGAACAAGACCAGGCCGGTCAATCCGAGGAACACAAAGGCAACCCCGGCCAGGTCCATCACCAGGGGGCCGTGGCGGCCGAACAGGCGCCCCGAGTGGAGATCCGCCAGCAGCCGCTCGGCGCTGATCCCGCGGCCGCGGAAAAGCTGCCGCAGCGCCTCCAGGCGCGCCGGCTCGATCGGATTCGGGTCCGACCAGGCCACATCGATCGCCCCGGTCCCGCTGACCGGTGACAGGCTGATCAACTCCTCGTCGGAGCGGTACCACAATCCACCCTTGGAGACGACCACGGTTCGATCGGCTCGACCGATGCGATCGATCGTCCCGGGACCGTCGATCGCCATCGACTCGATCAGCTCGCCCGCGCCGGTGGCCAGAATCAGCGTGCTGCCCGCGGCCACCGCGATCACCTCGCCGATCTGGACCGCCCCGGCCAGCGGTCCTAAGCTGGCGCCCAGCTCGCGCCGGTCCAGGTACAAGCGCTCGCCGAGTTGGGTCACCTGGTGCGCGCCGGCGCGGTAATTGCCCGCGGGCGGCGGCGCTTCGATGCCGTAGAAGTCAAGCAACCACTCGGCCTTGAGGTAGCGCTCATCGAGCCCCAGCGAGTGGGCGTGATTGAGCACGATGCCGCTGAGCGAAAGAACGATCACGAACGCGACCGCGCTGATTCCGCACCAGCGGTGCAGGCGCCCCCAGCGCCGGATGTTGCCGTTCCCGTTAACTCTTCGTTGCATGTCGGTGCAGGTAGAGCGCGACGCGCGCGATCTTGTCGACCGCGCGCACCGACAGGGTCGCCCCGGTGATGCCGTCGATTCGGCGGTCGAGCTCGAGCCGCTGGTCGAGACCGGCGCCGGTAAACTGGTCGGTGAAGAACGGATAGCGCACTTCCCAGCCGCGCGATTCGCGAAACTCCAGGATCTTGACCGAACCGATCGCACCGTTGGTGATCGTAACCCCGATCGTGATCGGTTTTTCCTTGCCGATCTCATCCAGGATCCACGCGGTGGTGTCGTCGTTGCGCCAGTAGCGGATGCGCAGCGCGGACAGCGGGTGGTCGAGGATCTCCTCGATCGATGCGCGCAGCCCGCGGTCGACCCACAGCACCCTTTCCACCGGCGCGCCGGTTGCGAAGGCCAGCTTCAGGAACTCCTCGCGCTTCAGGTACTGGCCGCTCTCGGCGTGGGTGCCGATGGCGGACAAAAGGAGCAATGCCGCGACGATCCGCATCCGTGGTGAGGTTCGTCGCTGCGCCGCGCGTACGTTCATTGACTCAGAACCGGTAACCCAACCCCAAATCGATGCCGTCGAAGTCGCGTCCGGCGTCCGCGGCCCGGTCGTGGTCGCGATTGCGGTAATCGAACTTGAATACGACGTCCGGATGGAGCCAGTAGTTCAGACCCAGCTCCCACTGGCTGAACTGGTCGGCGCCGCGCGCCCCGTCGAGGTCCTCGTAGCGGGCGTACACGCCGAGATCGCCGTTGCCGACCGGGAACCTGTAGCTCGGCTCGACGAACCAGCCGGTCTGCTCGTCGGCGCCGGCGGCCTCGACTCCATCGCCGTCGAAGTCCCAGCGCCCGTACAACCCCCGCGCGCCGAAGCGGCCGCGCTGGTAGATCGCGTGCGCGGTGAACAGGGTCCCCGAGTCGAGCCCGTCGCCGCCCGCCTGGCTGGGATCGCTCTGGTACTGGAGGCTGCCGGCAAGCTCCAGGCCCGGCACCCCGGTGTATTTCAAGCGAAGGGTCAACGCGGCGTCGCTGGCCAGCGCCTCGGCGACCTTCTGGCGTCCGCTGCGGACCCGGAACGCATTCGACCCGGCAACCGGGATCGCCAGCCCGGAATGCACCGCCGCCTGCCAGCTCAAGCCGCTGGCGTTGCGCCCGGTCAGCCCGGCGCCGGCTTCCCACCAAGTGGTCGGGATGATCACGTTTTCCACATCGTTGCGCTCGACCCCGTAGAATGTGGTCGGCTCGTGGGTCTCGTTCAGAATCCCCAGCGGCAGCAGAAACAGCCCGGCCTGGGCCGACAGCTTGTCGCTCACGACGTGGTCGATGTAGGCCTGCTCCAGCTCGACCTCGCCCGGGGCCCCGTCGCCGGCCAGCGAGTGTTCGATCTCCAGTTCGGAGAAGAACCGGGTCCGGTCGTTGAACTCGTGGCCGAAGAACAGCACGAAACGATGGAAATCGATCTGCTCTTCGTCGCGATCGGGGTCGGCCGCATCGAGGTTGTTGTAATGCAGCTCGCCGTAACCGCCGATGCGCGAGTCGGCCGCCGGCCGGGCGCTGCTGGCCAGGGTCTCGACGAAGTCGCCGGTAGCCTCGACCTGCGCCGCGGTCGCTGCCGCCTGCTCGCTGGCATCGGCGAGCTTGCGCTCGGCCTCCTGGGCACGCCGCTCCAGCTCCTGGATGCGGGCCTGCTGGTCACGCACCAGCGCCCAGAGCTCTTCGATCGACGGGGTTTCAGCGGCGTGGCTCGGCGCCAGGGTGCAGGCCAGAAAGGCCGCGCCGGTAATGCTTCTAAACGACATCCTGCGGGGTTCCTTGTTCCACCATTGGCCAGGACAGAAAGATACATAGATGCGAATCTAAATGCAAATCATTCTCATTTGCATTTAGACTACTTGCAGACTCGTCGGCTCGAGGCCGCTCAGGGCCCTCCCGGCTCGGCGCGCGCCGGGTTGGCGAGGGTACCGATGCGGTCGATTTCCACCTCGATCGCATCACCCGGTTTCAGGTAAACCGGCGGCTCTCGTTTGAACCCGACCCCCCCGGGGGTGCCGGTCGCGATCACGTCGCCGGGATCGAGCCGGGTGAAGCTCGAGATGTACTCGATCAGCGCCGGCACCGGGAAGATCATCGACGCGGTGGTCGCGTGCTGCATCCGCTCGCCGTTCAGCCGGGTGCTCAGGGTGAGCGCCGCCGGGTCGGGGATTTGATCGGCGGTGACCAGCCACGGGCCGAAACCGCCGGTCGCGGGGAAGTTCTTGCCCGGGGTGAACTGGCTGGTGTGGCGCTGCCAGTCGCGCACGGTCGCGTCGTTGAAGCACGAGTACCCGGCCACGTGCTCGAGTGCGCGCGCGGCCGCGATGCGCCGCCCGCCGCGGCCGATGACGACCGCCAGCTCGCCCTCGAAATCCAGTCGCGACGATTCCCGCGGCACCACCAGCGGCGCCCCATGCCCGACCAGGGTGCTGGAGAAGCGCACGAACAAGGTCGGGTAGGCCAGCTCCGGGCGCCCGGTTTCGCGCCGGTGCTCATCGTAGTTCAGCCCCACGCACAGGATCCTGCCCGGATTCGGGATCGGGGGCAGCAGCCGCACCGTATCCAGCGCCACCTCCGGCAGGCCGCCTTCGGCGAGCGCGTCGCGCGCCGCCGCCACACCGTCGGCAGCCAGCAGCGCCCGCAGATCGGGCCAGCGGTCGGCAAAGCGCGCGCTCAGATCGAGCACCGCGTCGCCGCGGACCGCTCCGTACGCCGCGCGCCCCTCGAGCTCGAAGCTCACCAGCTTCACGGCCGGCCCGCCCGGATCAGTCCGGCCGGCCGGCGCGATACCAGGCCTTGCACTCCGATTCGCGCCCGCGCACGACCCGGCGTCCTTTCAGCGGACCGTGCGTCTCGGTGACCACCGTGGCCTGACCCTCGCGGTGGTCGCCGTCGTAAAAGTAGATCACGACCCAGTCGCGGGTCCTCCCCAGTTCGTGAGCGCGCGCGGTATTGGAGTAGAGCGCCGTGTAATGCCAGGGCGCGCGGTCCGCGTGCAGGATCGGCAACCACGCCTGAGCGCCCGGGTTGAATCGCCGCGGCGCGATCTTCGGCAGGCGATCGATTTCCGCCAGGTGGCGGTAACGTTCGTCGATCGCGAGGATTTCCGCTGCGGCCGGGCGGACGGCGGGATCGCGCGAAGACCGAGCCCGGCGCTGAAGCATCGCCGCCAGGCTGGCGCGGATCGCCTGCGTGCGCCGCGGTCCGACGCCGCGGACCGACTCCAGTGAGCCGTCGTGGGCGGCCAGCTCCAGCGCCTCCAGCGAGTCTATGTCGAGCGCGTCGTGGATTTTGCGCGCCAGCTCCGCGCCGATCCCGGGGACGGTTTGAAACAGCGCTTCCGGCTCGAGCTCGCCGCGCAGTCGCTCGAGCTGACTCATGCGCCCGCTGCCCAGGAACTCCGCGATCGCGCGCGAGATGCCGGGTCCGACGGCGGGCAGGGCGCGCAGCGCCTCGATCCCGCCCTGATCGAACAGCGCGCCGACGTCGCGGTCCAGCGCCGACACGGTGTCCGCGGCACGGCGATAGGCATTGACCCGGAACGGATTGGCTTGCTGGGCCTGCAGCAGATCTGCCATCTCGCGCAGCTTGCCGGCCACCCGCTCGTTGGCCGGAGAGCGCGGGCGGGTTTCCTTCGATTGCAGGGCCAGCATGAATTCGATCTCCGCCGCGGATCCTCCAGTTATTGTCGCGACTCATGCGGCGGCGGGACAATAAGTAATTGTACCCGTGGCGGCGCTCACTCATAACAGTGTTCCGGCCCGGGAAAGCGGCCGTCCTTGACCTCGGCCGCGTAGGCGCGGATCGCGCCCTGGATGCCGTCGGGGTTGCCGGCCAGGTAGTTCTTGACGAACTTGGCCGGGCGTCCGGGATAGAACCCGAGCATGTCGTGCAGCACCATGATCTGGCCGTCGGTCGCGGGGCCGGCGCCGATCCCGATCACCGGCACCTCCAGCGCCTCGGTCACCCGGGCGCCCAGCTCCGAGGGCACGCACTCGAGCAGGATCACGCCGGCGCCCGCGTCCTGCAGGATCAGCGCCTCGTCGATGATCTCCTGGGCCTTGGCCGGATCGCGCCCCTGCACCCGG
>JBFJNB010000096.1:0-7925 GCA_041633655.1 Lysobacterales bacterium
CCGTCGGGGAACGCGCTGCTCAATCTGCCGCGGACCCGCGCGGCAACGTGGTAGCGCTCGGGCGTGGGCGCAAATCCGTCCAGCAGCCCGGTGGGATCGACCATGAAGCGGATTCGTTCGCCCGGCACCGTCATGCTGTCGGTGCTGGTCGAAATCAGCGGTGCGAACTCGCTCGCGGCGCCGGCGGCGTGCACCAGGTGACCGCTCAGCGAGACGTTGATCGTGTTCAGTTGCGCCAGGGTCACGTCGGCGCCGTTCATCGCATCGGGATCGAGTGCCAGGATGCCGATGTGGCGCACCACGCCGCGGCCGCCGCCGGCATTGACCTGCAGCCCGTAACGGCGATCCACCACGACGACCCCGGGATCGTAGGCCACGCCCCAGGCCCCGAGCAGCTTGTCCAGAGTGGATGAGCGCTCGGCGAACATCGCCGCCTGTGGGTCCATCTGGGCCTCGGGCGGGGAGTCCATCTCCGCGTGCGGGTCGATGAACAGCAGCAGCTTGCCGCCGCGCAGCACGAACTGATCGATCGCGTACTGGGTTTCGTCCGACAGGTTCTTCGGATGCACCACCATCAGCACGTCGATCTCCGGATCGATGTTGGCAGCGGTGGTGGTCACCGTGCGCACCTCGAACAACTGCTCGATCTGCTGGGTGACGACCCAGGGCTCGCGCATCTGGCGGGTGGCGGGATCGAAGCCGCGGTTGATCGGCAGGCTCGCCATGATCCCGATCAGCGGGCGCTCGGGGTGGCTCAGGCTGTAGATCAGCTTGGCCAGGTCGTACTCGAGGAAGCTCTCCTTGCGGGTATCGAAGAATGGGATCACCTCCCGCCCATCGAGCGCGTTGGTGCCGACCAGGCCGAGGAACAGGTTGTCGCCGCCGGGCCCGGCCGGGATCGCCTGCAGACCGTGAGCGGTGGCATCGTCCTCGGCTTCCGAAAACGGCAGCGGATCGATCACTTTGAGGTTGAGCTTGCCGCCGGCCAGCGCCTTGAACTCCTCGAGCATCTCGCGCACCCGGGTGGCATAGGTCCGCAGACCCGGGATCTCCCGGCTGGCCTCGTCGGAGAAATAGAAATACAGGTTGATCGGCTCATCGATGTCGGCAAGGATCGCCTTGGTGCCCTCGGACACCGTGTAGAGCTGGTTCTCGGTGAGGTCCAACCGCATGCCGCGGAGCAGAACGCCGCTCAGCACGGTCAGCGCGACGAACAGCGCGGCCAGCAGAATCAGCGAGCTGCCGGTGAATAATCTCTTGGTGGTCTGGCTCATCGGCTGGTCTTCCTCAATCGGCTTTCTTCAGGTCGATCACGATGGCGTTGGCCACCAGCCAGAACCCGATGACCATCGCGAAGAACAGCAGATCGCGCAGATCCACGACGCCCTTGGCGATCGCCCCGAAATGGGTCATGAAGCTCAAGGAAGCGATCGCATCCACCAGCGCCTGCGGCAGCCAGCCGCGAAACGCGTCCAGCACCAGCGGGATCCCGCTCAGCAGAAACCCGAAACAGACCACGACCGTAAGGATGAACGCCACTACCTGATTGCGGGTCGCTCCCGAGATGCACGAGCCGATGGCCAGAAACCCGCCCGCCATCAGCAGGCTGCCCAGGTAGCTGGCCAGAATCACGCCGTTGTCGGGGTCGCCCAGGTAATTGACGCTGATCCAGATTGGAAACGTCAGCACCAGCGCGATCGCGCAGAACGCCCAGGCCGCCAGGAACTTGCCCAGCACCGCCTCGAACATCGTTACCGGCAGGGTCAGCAGCAGCTCGATGGTGCCGGATTTCCGCTCCTCGGCCCACAGCCGCATCGAAATTGCCGGGACCAGGAACAGGTACAGCCATGGATGGAAGTTGAAGAACGGCAGCAGGTCCGCCTGATTGCGCTCGTAGAACCCGGCCGGACCGAGGTAGAACGTGAACGCGCCGGCCAGGATCAGGAAAATCACGATGAACACGTACGCGACCGGGGTCGCGAAGTAGCTGGCGATCTCGCGCTTGAATATGTTCAGAACCTGATTCATGTGCGCCCCCCGCTACCCTCGGTGCCCATCGTGATCTGGCGGAACACCTCGTCCAGGCGGCCCCGCTCCACCGCCAGCTCATCGACCCGCCATCCCTTCTCGCGGCTGAGCTCGGCGATCGCCGCGTAGGGCGCGCGGCCCGCCCGCGGAATCGCGATCAGGCGCCTGGATTCGCGCGCGACCTCGACCTTGAGCACGTCGCTCAACTGGCTGACCGCCTCGACCGCGTCGTCGAGTTCGGAGACCGCCAGCGTCACCGCATTGTGGTAAACCGACTTGGCCTCCAGTTCTTCCGGCGTGGCATCGGCCAGCAATCGGCCCGAGGCGATGATGATGGCCCGGTCGCAGACCGCCTCGACCTCCTCCAGGATATGGGTGGAGATGATTACGATCTTGTCCCGGGACAGATGCGCGATCAGCTCGCGCACCTCGTGCTTCTGGTTCGGGTCGAGCCCGTCGGTCGGCTCGTCCAGGATCAGCACCTTGGGGTCGTGGATCAGCGCCTGGGCCAGACCGACCCGGCGCCGGAAGCCCTTGGACAGAGTCTCGATGCTCTGGTGCAGGACCTTGCCCAGGTGAAGCTGCTCGACGACCTCGTCGGTGCGCCGCTTGCGGTGTTCGCCTTTGAGCCCGCGTACGTCGGCGACGAAGCTCAGGAACTGCCACGCGGTCATCTCGCCGTAGCCCGGCGCGCCTTCCGGCAGGTACCCCATGGTCCGCTTGGCCTCGAGCGGATGGGTTTCGGTATCGAAGCCGCAAACCGAAATCGTGCCCGAGGTGGGCGTCAGGAAGCCCGCAATCATCTTCATCGTGGTCGACTTGCCGGCCCCGTTGGGGCCCAGGAAACCGAGCACCTGCCCTTCCGGGACGGTGAACGTCAGATCGTCGACCGCGGTCAGGTTTCCGAACTGCTTGGTCAGATTCTTTATCTCTATCATGGTTTTATCGCACGCGGTGTCCTTCGGCGTCCGAGCTAGCTGGCACTGGCAAAGCCGGCAATTCTTATCGAATCGGAGATCATTTTCAAGCGCGCTCGAGCCCCCTCGATTGCGCCCCCCGGGAATGCCCTCTACCCGGCTCCCGTCGCGCTGATCTGACCACCATAGCGCGCCAAAGTTCGCCGGTTTTGGCGCGTCACGCAACAATACGAGGGGCCGTTCGGCCCATGGGAGTGTCCGGGCGCTCCGGCAGCGCTCAGTCGTCCAGCCGGAACCAGATGCGGTAAAGCTTGCTCTGCGGGGTAGTGACCCCGGCGAGTCGTGGCGGCTCGAACCGCCACTGGCGTACCGCGCGCACCGCCGCGGCGGCGAACACCACGACCGGTTCGGCATCGACGACCTCGACCCCGGCGACGGCACCGCTCGGCGACACGATCACCCGCAGGTTGACCCAGCCTTCCAGCCCATCGCGGTTGGCCCGTTCCGGGTAATCGGGCTCGACCGTCCGCTGGCGCACCAGCCGGTAGCCGGTCGCGAGACCGACGCGCCGCTCCATTCCCGCGGTCGGCGGCTGGGTCTCGACGATCGGAACCCGGCTGTCGTTCGACTCCACGGTCGTCGGCGCGGCCGGGATCGGATCGGTGACTTCGGAATAGTCCGGGTGCGCCGGAGGATCGGTCGCCGCCTCGGCGTAGGATCGCCGCGGCCGCACCACGACCAGATCCTCGCTGGCGGCTCCGGGCCGGTATTCCTCCGGCATGCTGAAGCCCTGCAACTGGTCGCGACTGACCGAGAACTCGTATTGCGGACGTTCGACCTCGGGCGGCAGGTCCGGTCGCTTGGGCGCTTCCTGCAGCGCGCGCCACGACGGCGCGTCCTGCGCGGCGGCGATGCCGGCGACCAGCACCGCGGCGAACATGCAACCGAGTTTGTGATCGTTGCTCCCCATAAGACAATCGCTGCTACCCTGGGCCTCGCGCTATCCGGTAACCCCGGACCCGTTTGCATAACGCAATGCACACGGTCTTTCCGTGATGCACTTCACGTTTTCGCGAATCACCCCCGGCGCCGCGAATCTGCTTCAAGGCCAGCCTTTCGGGTCAGACGATCCCCAGCTCGAAGGCCTTCAAGACCGCCCGGGTACGGTCGCGCACACCAAGTTTGGACAGGATATTGGACACATGGTTCTTGACCGTGCCCTCGGCCACGCCGAGCGAATTGGCGATCTCCTTGTTGCTGTAGCCGCCGGCCATCAGGCGCAGGATCTCGGTTTCCCTTTCGGTCAGCGGGTCGGGCCGGTCCAGGCTGGAGAATTCGGTGCGCATCCCCTCCAGCCCCTTGAGCAGGCGCTGGGTAACCGCCGGGCGCACCACCGAGCCGCCGCCGGCAACGGTCTTGACCCCGCCCACCAGCTCGTCCAGTGACACGTCCTTGAGTAAGTAGCCCTTGGCCCCGGCCTTGATCCCGGCGAGCACCATCTGGTCGTCGTCGAACGTGGTCAGAATGATCGTCGGCGGCAGTTGATCGGCCTGGTTCAGCTCCTTGAGCACGTCCAGCCCCGACATCCCCGGCATCCGCATGTCCAGCAGCACCACGTCCGGGTCGAGCTGCGGAATCAGCTCGACCGCGCTGCGCCCGTCCGCGGCCTCGCCGACGACCTCGATCTCGTCGCAAAGCTCCAGCAGGCTGCGCACGCCCTGGCGCACCAGGGTCTGGTCGTCGACCAGGCAGACCCGGATCACAGCGTCACCTCCCGCGGCAGCCACGCGTCGAGCCGGAATCCGTGTCCCAGCCGCGAGTTGACCGACAGGCGGCCGCCGAGCTGGCGCAGGCGCTCGCCCATCCCGATCAAACCGTTGCCCTCGTGCACCTTGTCGGTGCCCTGGCCGTCGTCGCGGGCGTGAATCTCCATGCCCTCCGAAGTCTGCTCGATCGTCAGCCAGAGGTTTTCGGCGTTCGCGTGCTTGACGCTGTTGGTGATGATTTCCTGAGCACAGCGCAGGATGACCTGGGCGCGCTGCGGATCCTCGATCGCGAGCTGATCGGGAATCTGCATGTGGATGCGCGGCCGCGGCACCCCGTCGCTGAGACTCCTCATCGCCCGACTCAGGTCGATCTGATCGTCGGCGCGCATCGCCCCGACCACCTCGCGCACGTCGCTCAACAGGAGCTTGGCCACCGCCTGGGCCTGGGTCACGTGCTCACCGGCCTTGCCCTTGACCAGGTGGCTGGCCACTTCCAGGTTCAGGCTCAGCGCGGTCAGGTGATGGCCGACCAGGTCGTGCAGTTCGCGCGAGATGCGCACCCGTTCGGCCAGCCGCGTGCTCTCGGCCAGCAGCGCCTGGGTGGCGCGCAGCTCGGAGTTGACCTTGCGCAGCTCGTCGCGCGCGCGCGCCTGGCGCCGCGCCACCATCGAGACCACGAACATGAAGCTGGAATAACCCAGAAACAGGCCGCCGAGCAGCAGGGCCTGCTGCCAGGTTACGCCCGGGATCGCGCCCATCAGCGCGAGCGTCTGCGCCACCAGCCACCCTGCCCCCTGGCTCAGCGGCAGCGACCACGGCAATATTCCCGCCACCACCAGCAGCAGGATGCCCCCCAGGCCCGAGTGGCTGGCGTTGGACACGCCCAGCGCCGAGACCGTCATCAGACCCAGCAGCAGCACCCGGAAACGCACCGACGGACGGTGTTCGATCACGCTGACCAGCTTCCAGAACGCCGCGCCGAACGTGAGTTGCGACACCCCCCACAGCGCGAACGCGCCGGCCCCCAGATCGGGCTCGAACATCGGCGCCAGGATCAGCGCGACGGCAACCGAAACCCAGGTGAAAAGGCCGCCGAATTTGAGCCACTGGTAGGTCGACAATTTCATAATTGCGCCGGGATGAGATAATCGAGCCCTTGTTGCGTCAACTAGCGGGAGTTTACTTGAGTGGCGACCACGATTCGAGACGCGCACAAAGACGATCTGGACTGGGTGCTCGCGATCAACAACGAGGCGGTACCCGACGTCAACGAACTGAGTCAGGCCGATCTCGAGCGCCTGGTCGATCTTGCGTGTTATTTTCGGATCTCCGAAATCGACCGGGTGCGCGCCGGATTCCTGATCGCGATGCGCTCCACTGCCGATTACGAAAGCCCCAATTTCCGCTGGTTCAAGCGCAACTATTCCGATTTCGTCTACATCGACCGGGTTGTCGTCGAAGGGCCGTTTCGGCGCCACGGGATCGGCAAGGTATTCTACGCGGACATCCAGTCCTTCGCCGAGAAGATCGCCCCGTACCTGACCTGCGAGGTCAACCTGGCGCCACCCAACGAATCCTCGCTGTTGTTCCACGGCGCCTATGGCTTCCAGGAGGTCGGGCAGCAGCTTACCGAGGGCGAAAGCAAGCGGGTCAGTCTGCTGGCCAAGGAACTGCCGAGCTATGACTTCGTCCAGCGCCACTATGGGCGCGTTTCCTGAAGGGGTCTTGCGGTTTGGGGAAGCGCCGCCCCGACCGGTATCCGAACTGCTGGAGCGCTACCGGCTGACGCTCGTACCGGTCGCCGCGGGGGCGCCGATTCCGGGCTCCTACTGGGGCGCCCCTGAGGCGGGATTGATCGGTGCCTCGCTCCACGCCCGGCCGGACACCCCGCTGCACTCGGTGCTGCACGAGGCCGGTCACTTCATCTGCATGCCCGCGGCCCGGCGCGCGCGGCTTCACACCAACGCCGGCGGCGACTACGCGGAAGAGAACGCGGTGTGTTATTTGCAGATCCTGCTCGCCGACCGGGTGCCCGGGCTGGGCCGGGACCGAATGCTGCTGGACATGGACGCCTGGGGCTACAGTTTTCGCCTCGGCTCGGCACGCGCGTGGTTCGAGCGCGACGCCGGTGATGCCCGCGCGAGCCTCCGGCGCTGGGGCCTGATCGAGTCCGACGGGTCGATCCGCTACGCGCTGCGGCAATGAGTTCCCCGGGCAGGGACCGCCTGCTGCTGGCCGCGGCCGCGGTGGCCCTGGTCGGGGTCGGCATCGGCCTGCGCGATCCATGGCCGTCCGACGAGCCGCGCTTTTTGCTGATCGTGCGGCAGATGCTGGACGCCGGCGACTGGCTGATCCCGCACCGGGGGATCGAGCCGTACTCCGACAAGCCGCCGCTTTTCTTCTGGCTGCAGGCGGCCGCAGTGGCCGTGTTCGGCGAGCGGGTCGGGTTTCTGATTCCGGCGCTCGCGAGCGCGCTCGGCGTGGTGCTGCTGACCCACGATCTGAACGCCCGCCTGTACGGCCGCCGCACCGCCCGGTGGGCCGGTTTCGCGCTGCTGGCCCTGCCGCAGTTCGTGCTGATCGGCCGCAGCGGCCAGATCGATCCGCTGTTGTGCCTGTGGGTCGCGCTTGGACTTTATGGCCTGTTGCGTTATCTGCTGCTCGAACGTCACCTCGCGTGGCTGGTGGTAGCCGGCGGCGCGATGGGGCTGGGAGTGCTGACCAAGGGCGTCGGTTTCCTGCCGCTGCTGGTGCTGCCGTTCTACGCCTGGGCCGCGCGCCGCGGCTGGCGCCACCTGGCCCCGGCCGCGGCCGCCCGCCCGGCCCGGGACTGGGCCGCGGGCGCGCTGGCCCTGCTGGCCCCGGTCCTGATCTGGGTCGCCGCGATCGAGCTGCGCGTGGCCGCGCAGCCGGAGCTGGCCGCCTGGCGCGACGACCTGTTCTTCGAACAAACCGTCCGGCGTTACCTCGGCGATGCCTATCATCCGCGTCCGTGGTGGTACCTGATCTTCGCGGTGATGCCGGTATTCTGGCTGCCGCTGATGCCGCTGCTGCCTTACCTGGTGCCGCGCTGGCTGCACAGTCTCAGGCAACGGGACGCGCGGGTGCTGCTGCCGCTGGGGTGGGTGGTGGCGGTGATCGCGTTCTTTTCGTTCTCGGGCGGCAAGCGCGGCGTCTACCTGGCTCCGGCGCTGCCGGGGGTGGTGCTGGCCGC